>CAIYVS010000081.1 GCA_903929655.1 uncultured Bacteroidota bacterium
ATTCAAGACTAATAGTATCAATGGCAGTTTCCAGGTTGAGCCCGGAGATTTCACCACTGACTTAAAAGCCCGCCTACACACCCTTTAAACCCAGTGAATCCGGATAACGCTTGCACCCTCCGTATTACCGCGGCTGCTGGCACGGAGTTAGCCGGTGCTTATTCCTCTGGTACCGTCGGCTCTAATAGAAATCAGAGGTTTCTTCCCAGATAAAAGAAGTTTACAACCCAGAAGGCCTTCATCCTTCACGCGGCATGGCTGGTTCAGACTTGCGTCCATTGACCAATATTCCTCACTGCTGCCTCCCGTAGGAGTCGGGCCCGTGTCTCAGTGCCCGTGTGGCTGGTCGTGCTCTCACACCAGCTACCCATCGTCGCCTTGGTAGGCCTTTACCCTACCAACTAGCTAATGGGACGCACAGTCATCTCGATCCAATAAATTTTTAATATTCGGAAGATGCCTTCCATATATGTTATGGGGAGTTAATCCGGATTTCTCCGGGCTATGCCCCAGATCAAGGTAGATTCTGTACGTGTTCCGCACCCGTTTGCCGGTCGTCAGCAGTATTGCTACCCTGTTACCCCTCGACTTGCATGTGTTAAGCCTGCCGCTAGCGTTCATCCTGAGCCAGGATCAAACTCTCCATTGTAAATGAATTGTTCGAATCTGACTGAATTCTCTCAAATTATAACCACTTACGTGGTTATGGTAGAAAATCAGACGTTTTCAATTATTATGTTTTTCGCTATCTCATCCCGGCTTAGGGGATGAGAATGATCTGATATCCGAAGATATCAGTCTTACCTGCTGTACGAAACTTCATTCGTACATGCTGTTGTTTCCCAATCTTTCAAAGAACTTCAAGGTTTTTAACCTTTTGATGTGACCATGGACCTGAACCATCTCTGCGGGCCTCTAACCCTTCACCTTATCATTTTTAAGAACTGCTTATTATCTTTCCGTTAACTCCTTCAAAACGGGAGCGCAAAGTTACTATCCTTTCTCCAACTCACAAAATCATTTTTATACTTTTTTAAAAGAAAAAATGATCCCTTTTCCACTCCACCAACCTCTCAAAGAACTACCCCTTTTTTAAACGGGAGTGCAAAGGTAGGAATCCTTTTTTCATAACCAAATTAAGCTGAAATATTTTTATTCATCAACAGTCCTTTTAGCTACCCCGACCTGCACTTAGGGCGGAGGACAAAGATACGACTGGCTTGCATTATAGCAAGATTTCTAAGGATGATTTTAGTCATTTATTTATCCACAGCCCCACATCATTTACACAAAAAAATACTGCTATTCTGTTACTTAATGGCTTTCAACGCATAAAGCATCGGTATCTTTCCTTCCAGGCCTTTGATACAATACTTCCCTGGGGCCGTAGCCACCATGTTTTTAAAACAATTATAGGGAGAGTAGTCGAATTCACGGAATGTTTTAAGGTTCAGACCGGCAGATAATAAGCTCCCCAGCACCTCCGCAAGATCATGATTCCAGGATAAAGAGCTCAGTTCTATCGGTGCCGACTCATCAGCATAAGTGCCCGGTTCTGTTTCCTCAATAGTCTCCCTGTTAAAATAAGAATACCGTATGTGCGTAAAATCATTGTCAAACATCCATGCCACCGGGTGAAATTCAACCAGCACCAGGGCCCCGCCGGACTTTAAATACCGGCTCACAATACCGGCCCACTGCTGCATATCGGGCAACCAGCCCAACACACCATAAGACGTGAACACAATATCAAACTGCCTGTCCAGGTGCTGCGGAAGCTCATAAATATCTGTACAGATAAAATCGGCATGCAGCCCCATTTGCACATTCAGCTCTCTCGCTTTCTCGATGGCCTGTTCAGAAAAATCCACACCACAAACCGCTGCACCACTTCTTGCCAGGCTTAAACTGTCTTGCCCGAAATGGCACTGCAAATGCAAAACAGATTTCCCCCTCACATCGCCCAGCAGTTCCATCTCTATATCATTCAATGATGACTTCCCTGCAAGGAAATGCGGCATAGCATAAAAATCCGATTTAAGGTGGTGTGCCGTCCTCTCGTTCCAAAGCTGCTTGTTTATTTGTATATAGTCTTTATTACCCATTATCTATTATTTAACTACACAAATTAAAGGCAAACAGTTAATAATAGTTCTATTTCGTCAATTGTATTGACATTATTCCTTACTTTTACTTCTCTTCATCATTAAGCAATGCCAACGCAGAATATTTCTATTTTAATAGCAGAAGACGATGCAGATGACAGGTATCTGTTGCAAGCCGCATTTGAAGAAAACGGCTTTACCGACAAGCTGGAATTTGTGGAGAACGGACTTGAGGTGTTGGAGTACCTAAATTCCATTAAATCTAAAGATTCTGATAAAAAACTGCCGGGCTTCATACTGCTTGATTTAAATATGCCCAAAAAAGATGGCCGCGAAGTACTTAAAGAACTAAAACAAAATCCTGAATTCAAAAAAATACCCATCATCGTATTCAGCACTACAAATAATGAAATAGAAATGCGCCGCTGTTACGAACTGGGCGCCAATTCTTACATCACAAAACCCAACAGCTTTGAAAGCCTGATAAAAACAGTAGCTGCCTTAAGAACCTATTGGATATTTACCAGCAGTATTCCTGTTTAAAATTATTTTATTGATTATCAGACCATAGCAATTTACAAGCTGGTTTTTGAATTGTAAATCCCTTTATTTTCCTTATTTTGCTTTTGGATTTTTGTATCAGTAATCTCTCAACCCATGCCGAATCGCAGAAAATTATTGATTATAGACGATGAAAAGGATTTGTGCCAATTGTTAAAAACCTATTCTGCAAATAAGGGTTTTGATGTTTCCCTTTGTCACACTTTAAAAGACGGCCTTACTGCATTAAATACCATTCATCCCGATATTGTTTTTATGGATAACAATTTGCCGGACGGCGATGGCTGGAGTGCCGCTAAAAAAATAACGCTCGATTTTCCGGAAATGTACATCATTCTCATCAGCGCTTATAGTTACTCCCCTGCCGAAATTCCGGCAACTGACCATTTCCGGGTGCTTGAAAAACCTTTCAGTAAAGCAGATCTCGACAAGCAATTTGCTGTAATAAAATAATAACCACGGATATGCTCCCAAATAAAAATGCCCCGTGCAAAAAGGGGGCATTTTTACTAATAATTATTTAAAAGATCATCTTCTTCCCGGACTTGCCTGTCTTGGTGCCGGTGCAGCCTGTCTTGGCGAAGGGGCCTGCTGCATCCTTTGCGGTTGCACAGGCTGTGGTGCCTGGCGGGAAGGTTGCATGGGTTGCGGTGCCTGACGGGAAGGCTGCATAGGCTGTGGTGCCGGCCTGTTTGGCTGCTCCTGCCGGGGCTGTTGCGGCCTCTCAAAATTTTGTTGTGGCACACGCTCACCCTGCTGCCTGTTTATGTTTTGGGGTTGCGGTGCAGCAGGTGTTGGATTATGTTCATCAATTTGTATTTCGTGCCTTGGCACAATTTCCTTATGCTGTGGCGCAAGAGGCATCCTGTTCTCCTGCCGCACAGGTTGTGGCACCGGCACTACATTTCCACTCCTTACTTCATTCCGGAATACAGGCGTTACAGCATTAAGGCCTGTACCCTGTGGTTTACCTATACTCTGAGGTGCTCTCACAACATTTGCAGGGGTAGAACGAACTCCGTTGGGGCCGTTTTGCCTTATCTCCATAGGATGATAAATTCTCAGTTCATTACCATGTACAGATGTATTGGTACGCGAATTGGAATTAGCAAGATGATACACAGGTACCGTATTCCCTGTCTCCCTGTGATATTCGCTGGGGCGTGGGCCTGTAACATAAGTTACGTTCCCGTTATGATAAG
>CAIYVS010000082.1 GCA_903929655.1 uncultured Bacteroidota bacterium
CTAAAAATTATAGACAAACGCTTTACTATTTTGATAAACGACTTTCGTCAGGTTTTCTGGTTATAGTATGGCTAAGTGTTTATCATTTAGTAATTTAATGAGATGATTCAAAGAATAGCTAACAATTTTTACTTACGTAATTTTCTTGCACTGCTGATATATATCAGTCCTGATGTATTACAGGATATTGCTAAGATCGATCAAACAGCTTGAGTATGATAAAGGATGTATTAGGGCATGTGGCATTCTTCCTGTTTTTTATATTTCACAGCCGTATTAGAGAAGAATACAAATGAACATGTGCAGATTTGTGGTACCGCTATTCCTATTGGTAAAACATATAAAAAATATTTTGCGGAATTTTTAAAAGTGTCAAATAATAAATAGAAAATAGCTTTTTTCTTTTCCCAAAACAAGAATAGAACCTGAACTACCTTGCGATATAAATCAATAGATATGAGTCTTACCAGTCCATGAGTCAAAACAAAAAAACCACCCTCAACAGAGAATGGATTTTTTAGTTAAGTCAATATCGCCTGAATCAAGTTTGGCCGGTAGCATATTGGCAGGGTCAAAAAGTATTTCACAGTCACCATCCGTTGCAATAACTACCTCCATCTCCATTGATGGAGCTGAATGTAACCATACAACAAGATCAGTTATAGATGCTATTGCCGGAGCAAAGCCAATCTTCTCTCGTAATTTTCTTATCTTACCCTAAAATCCAATACGTATGGTCGATACACAAAAACGTTCATCTTACTCTACCGCTTTCCTGGTAATCATATTTACTTTCTTTTTCTGGGGCTTCGTGGCCGCATCCAATGGGGTATTGATACCCATGTTCAAGAAGAATTTTTCTTTAAACCAGTTTCAGTCCCAATTAGTTGATTTCGCCTTTTACCTTGCTTATTTTGTAGGTTCAGTCATTTACTTCTTTATATCCAAAGCATTTGGGGACCCGCTTAATAAGATCGGCTATAAGAAAGGTCTTATCATTGGCTTGGTCGTTTCTGCTTTGGGAGCTTTATTGTTCATCCCTGCCGTAAATGCAGCCTCCTATATATTATTTCTAAGTGGACTTTTTATCATTGGCTTAGGTTTTGCTTTATTACAGATAGTTGCAAACCCTTTTGTTATTAACATGGGCGACCCTTCAAAAGGCTCTCACCGTCTCAATTTTGCGGGTGGTATCAATTCTCTGGGCACAACCATCGGCCCGGTTTTGTTGGCATTTGCATTGTATGGCAGGATCACACCGGGGCAGGGGCAAGTACTGGGAATTGAGAATTTAAAGACCCCTTATGTAGCCCTCTCGGGTATGTTGTTCCTCCTGGCTATTCTTGTAGCAATAGTGAAAATGCCCGTCATAAAAAATGACGAAAAAATGGAGAAAGGAGTAAGTGTATTTCAATATCCGCAATTGGTTTGGGGTATGCTGGCAATTTTCATTTATGTAGGCACCGAAGTTACCATACAAAGCAATCTTGGGGCCTTACTCGCGCTGCCCGATATCAAGGGTATAGACCATACACAAGTTGATAAATTCATTTCCCTTTATTGGGGCAGCCTTATGATAGGACGCATCAGCGGCTCCTTGCATACATTTGATTTGAAGAAGACGACATATAGATTGCTCTCTGTATTGCTGCCATTTGCAATATTCGGAATTATTATGTTCTTCAATATCCTGAGGGGGTGCAGATGTCAGTGATTTGTATATCTATACAATTTGGATTGTTCTATTCATCATTATCAAATTCCTTGGCCAGGAAAAGCCATCACGTACACTATTGTTTTTCGGTGTTTCAGCAATGATATTTATGCTTATTGGCTTATCAACAACTGGTAGTGTAGCCCTGTTCTCATTCATCAGTGGCGGCCTGTTCTGCAGCGTGATGTGGCCATGTATTTTCAATTTATCTATTGCAGGACTAGGTAAAAATACCAACCAGGGTTCCTCTCTGCTCATCATGATGATATTAGGCGGAGCCATCATTCCTCCTATACAAGGCCATCTTGCCGATATGGGGACCGTAGGTATACATATGTCATACATAGTGCCTCTTGTAGGTTTTGCATACCTCGCATGGTATGGTTTTGCTGCACGCAAAATGTTGCAAAAACAAGGCATAGATTATGATGCAAGTATTAATTAGTTGTATACCTGTTATCTGATAATATAAATGCCCACTGTAAAGGTGTAGAGGGCATTTATATTGATTATTATTCACTATTCATCTCCTTTCATGCTCCTGTGGCGCTTCATTACGTGGAGCCTGATGTTGTTGAGGCGGCGCCTGACGTTGTTGTTGAGGCTGGCTCATGGGTTGTTGCTGTTGTGGTCTATTCTGAGGCTGTTGTTGCCTGTTTGGTTGCTCCTGTTGCGGTCTGTTTTGAGGTTGCTGCTGTGGCCTGTTTTGAGGCTGTTGTTGTTGCCTGTTTGGTTGTTGCTGTTGTGGTCTATTTTGAGGTTGCTGTTGCTGAGGTCTGTTTGGTTGCTGCTGTTGTGGCCTATTCTGAGGCTGTTGTTGTTGCCTGTTGGGTTGCTGTTGTTGCGGTCTGTTTTGCGGTTGTTGTGGTCTGCTCTGAGGCTGTTGTTGCCTGTTTGGTGGCTGGCTGATAGGTTGTTGTCTGTTAGTTCCCGGCTTAACAGGATTATTCTGTTGTGTTTGTCTCTGCTGCATAGCAGCATGGAAAGGAGCTTGCTTGTTTGCATTTGCAGGCTGTGGTCTGCCTATGGGTTGGGGAGCCCGCATAGTATGTGCAGGCTCAGGATGTGCATTTGGAGTTTGTTTAACTGCAGGACGGTACATAGCAACAGAATTGCCCTGTATAACAGAGCGGCCACGTTGGGAAGCATGCGCTAACTTGTAAGTAGGAACAGCCTGGTGTGTTACTCTTTCTATTTCCTGTGGGCGTGGCCCGGAATTGTATCGCACATGTGTACTATTATCAACATAAGGATTGTTTTCAAATCTTGTACGGCCAATGATGCTGGCATTATATCTTGAACCTCTCCAATAATGATAATAATCAGGACGATATAAATACTGAGGGCCTACAAAAACCCACCAGTCATTAGGACAATTATAATTTACCCCTATACTTATGCCGGGAGAAAGGGGAGCCCAGCCACAGTATTGGTCACTATAACGCCAGCTTACCCAGGCAGGAGCCCATTCATAGCCCGGCACCCAAAGCCATCCATAATAAGGATCATAAGTCCAGCGGCCATAATGATATGGGGCCCAACCCCATGGATCATCTGATACCCAGGTATTACCATAATCAGTCATCACCCAATGCCCGTCTGTTTGATAAGGACGAAAGCCTTTCCTTTCATTTGGTACCCAGACATTACCATATTGCGGATCGTCTACCCAAGTACCATAAGGCGATAAATCATCATAGAATGTCTGGAAGGAAACATTTACACCAACCTGAGCCGATACTTTTGACTCAGGTATTAATAATAACACAATCAGTATTTGAGAACTTACTAACAACCTTAGGTACTTTTTCATTTTAATTGATTTAGGATGAGTAATTTTTTTGACTAAGGATACCTGATAAACCTTTACCAAATACATTCCAGACGTGGTCAAAGACATCTTCTATATAGGAATATCAATTTCCCTTTATTGATTTTTTAAAAAATCACATGTAAAATTGAACATTTTAAAACATTAAATGTTACGTAACGTTTACATTGTTTTGCATAATTCACAGATTTTCATATCCCATTTGTCTGTCAGGTTCATTATTTTAAATTGTTCTTCACCATCTTCTTAAATCCACTCATTAGTTTTATATCCTTTATTTCAATCTCTATATTATTGTCCACTTTATTCCACATTTATACTATATAAAGCTTTTATTATCTTCACATCATGCAAACATTATTATTGCTGCATGGGGCTATCGGGACATCAGATCAGCTAAGCAGATTGGCAGATGTTCTCAGTACTAATTACAAAGTTCATACCATCAGCTTTACAGGCCACGGTGGAAAAGCTTTTACTGATGAACCTTTCTCAATGCAATTATTTGCAAATGATATATTGAGTTTTCTGGAAAAGGAACATGTAGAACAAGCATCTGTTTTTGGCTACAGTATGGGTGGCTATGCGGCCATGTACCTTGCAAAAAAGTACCCTGGCAAAATTAATAAGCTTATCACCCTAGCCACAAAATATCATTGGGACAATGAAGTAGCTGCTAAGGAAACACAAATGCTGATACCCGGAAAAATCGAACAAAAAATTCCCGCCTTCGCACAAGCACTTCAACAACGCCACCATCCCAACGACTGGAAGGAAGTTTTAAACAGAACATCCGAAATGATGCTCTCTTTAGGAAAAGATAATCCTTTAAAACCGGACGATTATCGTGGAATTGAGATCCCCGTTTTATTAATGTTGGGCGATCGTGATAAAATGGTAGGCTTCGATGAAACGACAACAGTTTATAAAGCTCTGCCCAACGCACAAATGGCGATATTGCCAAACACTTCTCACCCCATAGAGCAAGTGGATAATGAATTATTAAGCTTTCACATAAAAAGATTTTTATGAGCACAGCCGGATATTCAGGTACACCTCTGGCCCAAAAACTTGGAATAAAAGAAGGATTTACCATCCGGCTTATTAACGGGCCTGAACATTATTATACACTATTTACTGATCTCCCCGAAAAGCTACATATTGCGTCTGGTCTAAAAGAGAAGAAAAATTTCATTCATTTTTTTACAAAAGATGCCAAAGAACTCGCCAAAGTACTTCCGAAACTGCAGAAAGAAATTGTACCGGATGGTATTATTTGGGTTTCCTGGCCTAAAAAATCCTCCAAAGTGTCCACAGATGTCAGCGAAAACATGATACGGGATATAGCACTTGCTAATGGGCTGCTAGATATTAAGGTCTGTGCTGTGGATGATATATGGTCCGGCCTTAAATTGGTTATCCCTGTAAAAGACAGGGTCAAATAAGTGCAAAATCAGAACCAACGCATATTTTAACATACAATATTTTGTAAACTGCTGGGTGAAATCAGCTTTTTCATGTAGGTTTGGCTTAATTAATTGTTTATTTTATTCATGAAGAAAAACATTGCATTATTAGCTGGCGGTTACTCCGGGGAATATGTCATTTCCCTGCAAACAGCTGATACAATCGAGAAAAATCTGGATTCTGATATTTATAATGTTTACAAAATATATGTTACAAGAGAAGACTGGACACACGAGACTGCGGATGGCAAAAAAATTTCGGTTGATAAAAATGATTTCTCACTTAATATAAATGGAGAAAAAATAAAATTCGATGCCATTTTCATAGCCATACATGGCACTCCGGGCGAGGATGGCCGCATACAGGGCTACCTGGATATGCTGAACCTGCCTTATACCACATGTAATTCCATCGTATCTGCCTTAACCTTCAATAAGAGCTATTGTAACAAAGTAGTAAAAGCATTTAACGTAGTCAACATAGCCAATTCGGTACACCTCATTAAAGGAGAGCCTTATTCTATGGGTGCAATACTTGAACAGTTGAAACTGCCCGTGTTTGTAAAACCTAATGAAAGCGGTTCCAGCCTCGGCGTAAGCAAAGTGAAATATGTAGAAGAATTGCTGCCGGCCATAGAAAAAGCATTTAAAGAGGACAAGCAGGTTTTGATAGAGGAGTTTATTGAGGGCAGGGAGCTCACAATAGGCATTTTCAGGGTGAACAATTATCTGTACGCGCTGCCCGCCACCGAAATAGTAAGCAAGAATGAATTCTTTGATTATGAAGCAAAATATACCCCAGGTGTAACCAATGAAATTACTCCTGCTAAAATTGATGATACAATTAAAGAACAACTGGAAAGCAAAGCAAACTATATATACAGGCACCTTAACTGCCGGGGCGTAGTACGGATGGATTTTATTTTACAGAAGCAAACCAATAGGCTATACTTTCTTGAAGTAAACACTATGCCGGGGCAAAGTGAGAATAGCATTGTTCCGCAGCAGGTAAGGGCTTCCGGCAGGTCATTAAAAGAGTTTTACGGCACATTGCTGGAAGATTGCATGAAAAATCATAAAAATTAATGCATTAAATACAGGAAAGAGTAAATGGAACAATAAATTGTTTAATTTACTTATCAGGTAGCATATAAAATATGAACAAAAACTGGAAAAAATCTTTTTGGTTTCATTTGCTTATAGTATTAGCGCTCAGCAGTATTCTGTATATGTCATTTTTTGTTTCCCTCAGGTATATTACTCATCATGGCGAGGAACTGAAAATACCCCAGGTAATAGGTAAGGACATGCATACTGCCATCAGCATACTGCAGGCAATGACTTTTGATGTCTTGGTGGATTCTACTTACGAGCCAAAACTAAAGCCATTCACTGTCTTAAGGCAGATGCCTGATTCCGGTTCTGCTGTCAAAAAAGGACGTGTTGTTTTCATTACAGTTAATAAGGCTATTCCTCCCCAAACACCCATGCCTGATCTTGCAGGTTCCGGTATGTCATTTCGCAGCGCAGAAATGATGCTCCGGAATACCAAATTGCTATTGGGTGATACCCTCCACAAACCCTTTATAGCAAAAGATGCAGTAATGCAACAATTGTATAAGGGAAAGGACATAAAAGCGGGTGAATTAATACCAATGGGCAGTAAAATAGACCTGGTAATTGGTGATGGCTTGGGAATTACCCAATTTAACGTTCCCGACGTGATAGGCATGAGCACCATGGAGGGTTCGGCACTTTTAAGCGGAAACGGATTGATTTATGCAGTTGTAAGCGATGGCGTAATTACAGATACCACTACAGCTATCATTTACGATCAGTCGCCAAGGCCTAAAAATGAATTAGGTGCCCCTAACAGGATAAAGGCCGGAGATATAATTGATCTCAGGATCAAACAAAACCCCACACCCGAAGAACTGGAAAGCAATAGGAATGGCGGTAGGAACGTTAATACCACTGATAGCACAAAACAACCTTAGGCATTGAAAAGGAAACAGTTCATTTATATTTTCTTTTGTTTTATAGCATTGTTTTCAGCTCAATGCTATGGACAGGAGCATGCCGGCCCCTTAAAGTATAATGCGATGGTGCAAAGGCACTCTGGCCCACAGCATACCATCGGCAGAAAAACAACCGGAAGCCTTCCAATACCATTTTTTGAAGATTTTACAGGCTACGATCCTTTGCCTGATAGCAATAAATGGGTAGACCACGAAGTTTATATAAATAATACTATGTGTGTCAGCCCTGTTAGCAGGGGTGTAGCAACAATGGACGCATTGAATGCTCATGGCATTCCTTATGATACGGTAGATAACCTCGCTTATAACTATTGTGATAGCCTTACATCAAAACCCATCGATCTGGGCTCTTATACACCAGGCGACAGTTTGTACCTGAGTTTTTTTTACCAGCCACAAGGAAACGGGTTTTATCCCCTGGCAGGTGATTCTCTTTACTTGTATATGAGGAAATCTTTTGCCGATTGGACCCTGGTCTGGTCTGCTCCCGGCAGTACACTACAACCCTTCAAACAGGTGATGATACCCATAAAAGACACCATATACCTGTACAATGGTTTCCAGTTTCGTTTTGTAAATATTGCTGCTCTCGACTATGCCGACGCAGTTTGGAATATAGATTATATAAGGCTTGATACTGGTCGCAATATGTATGATACCGCAGTAAATGACCTTGCATTCAGCACAGACCCTACTTTTTTATTGAATGATTATACCTTCATGCCTTACCGCCAGTTCATGGCCAGTCCGTATGGAGAGCGCGCAAATCAATTTACAGACAGCATACACAATAATTATAACAGTCCGCAGCCTGTTGCCTACGGCTACACCTCCAGGGAACTTACAACAAATACACCTTTGTACACCACACCCAATCTCAGTAATACGGTAGCCTCACCATTACATACCCAGCAATTGTCCGATGCGACTTATACTAATACAATTCCTTTGGCCGGCGCATATGAAAAGGTGGTGTTTGAGAACAAGTTTTTCTTCAAGTCTGTATTATCCACCGATCCCCCTGAAAACGACACCATCGTAAAAGAACAGGTTTTTGATAATTATCTTGCCTATGATGACGGAACAGCTGAACAAAGTTATTTTCTCACACAATACCCAACTTTGCCTGCATATCTTGCCATAGAATTTCATCTAAATCGGCCCGATACACTACAAGGCCTTGCAATCTATTTCGGACGACAGGACCCGCCGCCTAATTATAAATTTATTTCCCTTATTATTTACAGCTCATTAAGTGGCGTAAACGGTGGTGTATCCGATAATATTTTGTTGAAAGTGGACGATATCACACCTTCTTATGTAGACACTATCAACCATTTTTGGGTTTACTCATTTAACACCCCGGTGCCCCTTCCTGTCGGATTATTTTACGTGGGTACCATGCAACCTGCATACGACGGCGCAGACAGTGTGTACTTCGGACTTGACGTGAACCGCATAGGTACCAACCATGCATATTACAATGTGCAAAGCGTATGGGCCCAGTCGCAAATAGCCGGTGCTATTATGATAAGGCCTTTGCTGGGGCAACCTATTGCTGGCACAGGAATGCATAATGTAAATATCGAATCCCTGGACTGGTCTTTAGATCCTAATCCTGCAAATAATGTCATATCGCTTAATTATATAAGTAATATAAAAACCCTTTACAGGGTAAATGATATTTTAGGAAGAGCGGTACTGAATGGAGAAGTGAATAAATCCCGGGATATTGACATCTCCGTTTTAAGTCCCGGAATGTACTTCGTAACTTTGTACCAGGATGGGCTGGCTACTACGACCAAAAAGCTTATTAAACAATAAATTAAATAGAGTATTTTCAAATCATCAAATTTTTAAATTATTAAGAATGCAACAGATCACCGTTGAAGAATTGAAAACCAGGATGGATGCTGGTGAAAAATTGAACATTATTGACGTACGCGAAGCAAATGAATATGCAGATTTCAATATAGGGGCAAAATTGATACCATTAGGTAAAATAATGGGCATGCAACTGGAAGAGCTCGAAGACATGAAAGAAGAGGAGATTATCATACACTGTCATGCCGGTTCCCGGAGCATGAAGGCCTGCCTGATGCTGGAAACCGCCGGTTTCACCAATGTAAAGAATGTAACTGGTGGCCTTACTGCATGGGTCGCCAGGTTTGGTAGGTAATCACATGATTTGATTTATGCATGAAATAGAGCCATATTTTAACTGGCGTCATCTCTATACAGCAGAGGATGATGAGTATTCTCCTTTTTACGGGCGCGAATACTCTGAATTTGAATTTACAAATACCGTTTACAACTATTACATACATCCCCAATGGGATGAGTTTGGGTCCAAAACACTCTATATGAAAGTGCTTTTTGCCGATTATGACCTGAACTACGCCATTATAGAAATGATAGGGGAGTGGAATGATGCAGTTGAAAACGATATTATGCATCTAAAACGCTCCATCATCGACCTTATGGTAGCAAAAGGTATTTCTAAATTTATTCTCATAACAGAAAATGTTTTGAATTTTCACAGTTCAGATGATGAGTATTATGCTGAGTGGTACGACGATATAAAAGATGAAGGCGGCTGGATAGCCTCTGTAAACATGCCAGACCAGACCCAATACGATTTTGAACGCTCACATATCGACAGGTATATAAAACTCTTCTCTTTTCCAAACTGGCGCACCTACCAACCCCAGGATTTCTTCCAGATGGTGGATAATAAGATGCTGAGAATTGGTTGAATATAGATACTTATAAATTGCTACATGGTTTTATTTTAAATTATTGCTATAATTTTAAATATAAATTCATAAATTTATATTTAAAACCAATTATTATGAAAAAATATACAACTTTTAAGCTTGTTCTTATACTTATCATCTGCGCAATCGGTTTTACAAAAACTAATGCGCAAAGCATTATCACCACAGGAATCGGTGACAGCACCGCAGCTTATACAGGCGATGGTGGCCTTGCCAGCAATGCACAATTAAATGAGCCGCATGATGTATGTATGGATGCCGTAGGCAATTTGTACATAGCCGATATGGGCAACCATGTTATAAGAAAAGTAATAAAGGCTACAGGAATTATTAATACCATAGCCGGAACTGGCACAGCAGGATATTCAGGCGATGGCGGTCTTGCTGTAAATGCAGAGCTTACAAGCCCTTCATATATGTGCCTGGATGCTGCAGGGAATTTATATTTTTCTGATGGCGGTGAACCAACCGGAGCTTTCCCTCCCGTTACCGGAAATTATACCGTACGTAAAATAGCTGCGGCAACCGGTAAAATTAGTACTGTGGCAGGAACCGGCGTATCTGGGTATACAGGCGATGGTGGTCTGGCAACTGCTGCTGAATTGCAATGCCCGCAAGGTATATGCCTCGATGCCCAGGGCAATTTATATATCGTAGATTGGTTAAGCAACTGTGTTCGTAAAGTGACAGCTTCCACAGGCATTATTACAACTATTGCAGGAATAGGGACGCTCACATTTGGAACAACAGCGGTAGCTCCTTTATCAGTGGCCTTAACAATGCCCCAGGTGATAAGTATCATTCCTTCCGGCGATATATTTATTTCAGACTGGGGTGGGGCTTACATGAGGGTGCTAAGCGCTTCTACAGGACTTATTTCAACTTTTGCCGGAACAGGGGGATTGTTCAGTGGAGATCATGGCCCCGCAATAAATGCGGGCTTAGGTAATGTAACAGGTTTATGCGTTGATTGCCATGGCGACCTCTATTGTAACGAATGGAGTTGTTCCTGCCGTAAAATAAGCATGCCTTCCACTATCATCAACATAGTTGCCGGCGATTCTGCCATTGATGGTTATAGTGGTGATGGCGGTCCATCGCTCAGCGCATTGTTAGATTTTCCTGCTGGCCTCTGTGTAGACCCTTCAAACGGTAATATCATTATTGCAGATGCTAAAAATAACAGGGTAAGAACGGCAACACAACCGGGCTTCATACCTGTTACAACAAACGTCAATAACCTGGTGTCTGGTTCTCAGCCCTTGATTTTCCCAAATCCTTCAACAGGAAAAATTGCTGTCAATATTAGCAATGACCTGAGATCTTCTGAAATGCAGATATTTGATGCCTTGGGAAAAATTGTAAAAACCGCTACGCTCACAGATGCCAAAACAAGCTTTGATATCTCAACACTCTCAGAAGGTGTATATTTTATTTCTATTAGATCATCTTTGAAGGCCTATACCCAGAGATTGGTATTGACAAGATAAATTATATTGTATATTAAATTATCAGGAAGCCCGGCTATGTCCGGGCTTTTTCAAAAAATTCCGGCATTCAATTTTATTCCTATTTGTGTTCGATCCCTATTGCTTTTTCTAATTGTGGAGAGAGGTCAGTATGATGATGCACTAATTTCCATTTGCCGTTTTCCAGTCTGAAAACATTGCTTGCCCTGTGTTTCACCGTTACGGGTTTCCCGTCTGTGCCCGTGTTCTCACCTTCTTCCACGCACACGGTATATCCCATATCAGTTCCTGCGTGAACAACCAGTTCTTCACAGGTCACCTTGCCCCCAAGCTTCATATCTGCTTCTTTTTTGAACTCAGCCTCTACTGCTTCCCAGCCCAGTAAGCGGCCGCCAAAGGGCCCCTGGTCTGTTATCTCAGCACTGTGCGACCAAATGGAATCCATCGGAACCATATTGCCTGTGAACATATCATTCAATGCAGCATAAAAAGAATCGTTGGCAGCCCGAAGCGATTGCTCAGATTTCGCCATATTATCTGCTGCGGATGAGGTGCCTGCATTGCTGTTCTTAACTTCAGATGTATTGGTACCACAGGATGAAACAGTAAAAGAAACAGACAGTATCAGTCCGGCAAATAGCAGTGATTTTTTCATTGTCTTTAATTTAGGACGTTAATTTTTTATGTTTAAAAATAAAACGGGATCACATAGCGGCTGAACGCTATTTTGAGTCGAGCATCCGCTGTGCTCCTTCAGCACCGCACACGGGCAATCCGGCCGGGTCGAGTAAGCCAAGTTGCACCAAAACGCTGGCCTGGTCCCAGTAAATATGCTCGTAAGAGATTTTGCCATCTTTAAACCCTACCACCACAGCCAGCGCTACTAGCACGGGTTTCCCGGTTGGAGCTAAACCCGGAAGCATCCAGTCTATTGCCACTGTATGCGTAAAACGGATCATCACTTCTTCCACAATGCGATCATATCCCACAGTCCGGGACATGGTCGTCATATCTACATCTGGAGGGGAAAATTTACCTACCAGGTGATTACTGTAAAAATTCCTGACGCCTTCTTTTCCAACCCCGCCCATCATATTGGGCAAATTAAATAGATGTGGATTGTCCGTCATGGTAGCCATAGTGGTTTCAAGATCGCCTTCCAGTTCTGCGTTCACATGCCTCTGAAAAAGCGCAACCATTGCCTGCTGTTGCGGGGATAAAGATTCTGTCATAATACTTTATTGAATCTGTACAAGATATTCAAAATAACTTGGCTTTTCATGTATTTTATAGATAATAATGTGCTTTGTTCCTGGCACTGCTATTTTTATCTCGCTTGTGGTTTGAATGGGTTTAAATTAAAAATATAGAATATGTATTCCGGCAATGTTAATAACATACTGATAAAAATCATTGTGCTTTAGCCATCCTCGATTATCTTTGCGGAGATTTTCAAAAATAGTTCTGTTTCTTATTTTTCCGCTCTTATGAATTGGATCCAATCTTTTTCTACTTCTATCGGCAAAAAGCTGCAAATGAGCTTGACCGGTTTATTTCTTATTGTATTCCTTGTAGTGCACTGCTATATTAATGCACAAATATTCTACAATGATGGGGGAACGCGTTTTGACGAAGCAGCCCATTTTATGGGCACCAATTTCGTTATTCGTACTGTTGAGATCGGCTTATTTGCTTTTTTAATATTACACATTATTCAGGGTCTTTCTTTATGGTTTAAAAACAGGGCGCGTCGTAGTATTAAATACGCCGTAAGCGCAGGCAATAAAACGAGTGCCTGGTACAGCCGTTCCATGGCATTATTAGGCACCCTGATTCTGCTATTCCTAATTATCCACCTTTTTAAATTCTGGGGACCTAACCGTCTCAGCCAGCTCACCGGTAACGGAGAATTGAAGCTGTATGATATGATGAAGGATGAATTCAGTCATTTGTGGGTAGTGATCGTTTACCTGTTGGGCGTTATTTCCCTTGGCTGGCACCTGGTGCATGGCTTTTACAGCGCCTTCCAGACATTGGGCCTGGGAACACATCGTTATAAACAAATAATAAAAGGTATAGGAGTAGCATTTTCTATAATAGTGCCTTTGATCTTTGCCCTGATGCCCATCTCGTTTTATATGGGTTGGGTGAGTTAGTCGTTAGTCGATAGTCATAAGTCGTAAGTAAAATATCCAGTATTAAAAATATCAAGCATCCAGTATATGCCACTTAATTCCAAAATTCCCGAAGGTACTTTAGAATCTAAATGGGAAAAATATAAATCAACCTGTAAGCTGGTAAATCCGGCTAACAAGCGTAGCATAGAGGTGATCATTGTAGGCACAGGTCTTGCAGGCGCTTCCGCAGCAGCATCTTTGGGAGAATTAGGTTATAAAGTAAAGACATTTTGTTTCCAGGATAGTCCGCGCCGTGCACACTCTATTGCAGCGCAGGGTGGTATCAATGCAGCCAAGAATTACCAGAATGATGGAGACAGCGTTTACCGTTTGTTTTACGATACGATAAAGGGCGGCGACTATCGTTCCCGTGAAGGCAATGTGCATCGCTTGGCAGAAGTGAGCGCTAATATTATAGACCAATGTGTGGCACAAGGTGTGCCTTTTGCCCGTGAGTATGGTGGTCTCTTAAGTAACCGTTCTTTTGGTGGCACACAGGTACAGCGTACTTTTTATGCAGCTGGGCAAACAGGCCAGCAATTATTGATAGGCGCTTACCAGGCCCTGGAAAGGCAGATAGCTTTGGGTAATGTTACCCAATACTCGCGCCATGAGATGGAAGAAATCGTAACCATTGATGGTAAGGCTCGTGGCATCATAGCCCGTAACCTGGTGACCGGTGAACTGGAGCGCCATTTCGGCCATGCTGTATTATTATGTACCGGTGGTTATGGCAACGTATTTTACCTCTCCACAAATGCCATGGGCAGCAACGTCACCGCCGCATGGAAAGCACATAAAAAAGGCGCATTCTTTGGTAACCCCTGTTTTACACAGATACATCCTACATGCATCCCTGTAAGCGGTGACCATCAGTCCAAGCTTACCCTCATGTCAGAATCATTGCGTAACGACGGGCGTATATGGGTGCCTAAAAAACAAAACGATAGCCGCAAACCCGGCGATATACCTGAAGAGGAACGCGATTATTACCTCGAAAGAAGATATCCTGCTTTCGGTAACCTGGTGCCCCGCGATGTGGCCAGCCGTGCTGCCAAAGAGCGTTGCGATGCCGGTTTCGGGGTAGGTACTTCCAAAATGGCGGTATATCTCGACTTTGCCTCTGCAATAGAAAGATATGGCAAAATAGAAGCCAATAAAAAAGGCCTGATCACTGCCGATAATGAAACCATACGTACATTAGGAAAAGAAGTGGTTGTTGAAAAATACGGCAATCTTTTTGATATGTACGCCAAGATCACCGGCGAAGACCCATACACAGTACCGATGCGTATTTATCCCGCAGTTCACTATACTATGGGCGGCCTATGGGTGGATTATGAACTGAAGACAACCGTAGATGGTTTATATTCCTTAGGCGAAGCCAATTTCAGCGATCATGGAGCTAACCGCCTTGGTGCCTCAGCACTCATGCAGGGTCTTGCTGATGGTTATTTTGTGATACCATATACTTTAGGTAATTATCTTGCAGACGATATCCGCACCAAATCCATACCTACAGATCATCCTGCTTTTGTGGCTGCAGAAAAAGAAGTAAGCGACCGCATCAGCAAACTAATGAGCATTAAGGGTAAAGAAAGTGTAGAGAGCTTCCACAAGCGTCTCGGAAAGATCATGTGGGACAAATGCGGCATGGGCCGTAATGCAAAAGGACTGGCTGAAGCAATAGAAGAAATAAAAGCCTTGCGCAAAGAATTCTGGAGCAACGTGCGCATACCCGGAGAAATAAACGAATTCAACCCCGAGCTGGACAAAGCGGGCAGGGTTGCAGACTTTATAGAACTGGGCGAACTGATGTGCATGGATGCTTTACATCGCAACGAAAGCTGCGGTGGTCACTTCCGCGAAGAATACCAGACAGAAGAAGGAGAAGCCCTGCGTGATGATGAACATTTCATGTACGTTGCTGCCTGGGAATATGTGGGAGAAAGCAACTATCAACTGCATAAGGAAGACCTGATTTATGATGTGGTGCACCCAAGTGCACGTAGCTATAAGTAATAATTTTTTGAATTGAAGAAACTTTAAGATATGCAACATTATACAATGAACCTTACTTTAAAGGTTTGGAGGCAAAAAAACAAAAACGACAAGGGCCGGTTCGAAACCTTCCAGGTAAAAGGTATTTCTTCGGAAATGTCATTCCTCGAAATGTTTGATGTGCTGAACGAGCAATTGGTGGCAGAAAATAAAGAGCCTATTGCATTCGATCATGATTGCCGTGAAGGTATTTGTGGTATGTGCAGTATGTATATCA
>CAIYVS010000083.1 GCA_903929655.1 uncultured Bacteroidota bacterium
CTTTTTAACTTTTGGATCATTATTTGTGTTTATAATACCGGTTTTTTTTGTTGTTTATTTCTTTTTGGTTAAGTGGTATTGTATCTTCTCCTGAAAAAATTTACGAGATATAGTATGCAGAAAAAAGGTAGTACCCAAAAGACCCTGGAGTTAAATCTTCCGAGTACTGTAGAAAATGTTGCGGTAACAAAGGCATTGCAAATAATAAAAGTTATCACTATGCCAAATAAGTCTTTCCATTGTGTAGGAATAGCAGAAAGTTTTGCCGGGAAAGTCTGTACAAATAGCGTAGTACAGATGCTGATGAATGTAAATAATAAAATAACAGCATTAAAAAAATCGGACTTTAAAATTCCTAGATTCTGCAAGGATGACACGTACTCTTTTATTTCATGGTGAAAATAGTAATTGATTCTGCTATAGGGACTGGAGTCTTCAAGTAGCGGGAAATTCCCGTCTCCAATATTTATTAGCGGAAGCTGCCTTAGCGTAGCCTCAAAAGATTTAAAAAGGTGCAGCCTTATATAGTATGGTTGTGTTAAGGTTTCCCTGATTATTTTAGTATACTCTTCTTCATTTGCCTCCCATCCACCTGTTTTATATAAAGGACTTTCGGGATTCCACATGAAATCCCATTGGCGATTGGGTAGTTTGCCCTGGTAAGCACACAATTTATAGTTTTCTGTGGGGCATTTATCAGCCAGGAACTGATCCATAATTCCGTTTTCTACCATGCGGCACATCAGGAATACATGTGTAGATTGGCTGGGTCTAAAACCTTTGCCTGAGATAAAGTTTAGCGTAGACAGGAACAGAAATCCCATGACACTCATGCTGAATAGCATAAGCGATTTGCGTAAGAAGACTTTATTTCTTTTGTATGTGTAAAATGCTGCCAGCAAAAGGGAGAGAATAAGCACAATGAGCAAATGCGAATTGTGCAAAATAATAAAGAACCAAATAAAGAACAGTAACAGGTAAGTTTGCCATTTCCTGCTGATTGGGACAAAATATAAAACACATATTGCCAGCAACAGGATGGCAGTAAAAATATCGGCCATTATTTGCGAGCAGAACCATGCAGCGCTGGTACATACTGTAATGAGCAGAACCACTGCTGGCAGTAAATAGTTATAATTAACATTTTTGCAAAAATGACGAACTAGTAAGCGTAAGAAAAAAGTAAGGACTATGGCTTGTGCAAAAAGAACATACCAAAGGGAAAATGTCAAACTGGTGAGCCGTATAAATATTCCGTACCCTATTGATCTGTCAGAGGGCACATAGAGTTTAAATGCGTCTTCTATATATGAACCTGTGTCGGAAGTAACGATGGGGAAGCCATTATATAAAGCAGGGAAAAGAAGAATAATAACACATAAAAGGAAAATCCCTGATTCAATTTTGAACATATTGCGGGTTTAATTTGAGCATAGTAATATAAAGTGATCTATAAAAGTAGGAAAAATTATTTTTTTTCCGAGTTGTTAAATGCATCGTTCAATTCCTCAATATAACTTAAGATATCTTTGCGGCCGAGGAATTTTATGGTGCTGGTGACGAAGCTGCGGGGTATGAATTCCCAATCTTCTTTCATTTGCTCAATAAAGGTCCTGACGTTTTTAGATACGTCCCTTTGGGTACTTTTATCGGCTTTGGTAAACACCATATTGAATGGTATGCCCCAAGTGCCGAGTTTGTCCAGAAATTCGAAATCAATTTTCTGGGGTTTGTGGCGGCTATCTATGAGAACGAATACGGTGACGAGGTTGGTGCGTTTTTGCAGGTAATCGGCAATCATTTTTTCCCAGGCGTTACGTTGTGTGAGGGATCTTTTAGCATAGCCATAGCCGGGGAGATCTACAATATACCAGGAATCATTAATAAGAAAATGATTGATGAGCTGGGTTTTGCCGGGTGTGCCCGAGGTTTTTGCAAGCTTGCTCTGGTTGGTGATCATATTGATGAGCGAGGACTTGCCGACATTGGAGCGGCCTATAAAGGCATATTCGGGTTTGTCGGGTTTGGGGCAAGCTTCGACGCTCACATTACTAATTAAATATTTCGCAGAGCGTATTTCCATTGCTAAAGGTGCTGTACTTTTGCAGGTCATGCAGCCAGAAAATCAAAGCAAACAGGCGACCATTGTTGTACCAGACACGGGCTCAAATTTAAGCAAGAAAGCGCAAGTAGCGGATATGTTTAATGACATAGCCCGGCGTTACGATTTTTTGAACCACTTTTTATCGTTGGGAATAGACAGGAACTGGCGCAAAAAGGCGATTGCAGAGCTTGCTAAGGTGAAGCATGAGAGGATACTGGACGTGGCTACGGGTACTGGTGACCTTGCGATTGCGGCATCTAAAACGGCCCCCAAACATATTACGGGCATTGATATTGCAGAGCAAATGCTTGAAATAGGGAGGAAAAAGGTTGCAGAACTGGGCCTGGCCGGTCTTATAAAGTTGCAAACAGGAGATAGTGAAGCATTGCCTTTTAATGATGGTGCATTTGATATTGTAATGTGTGCGTATGGCGTTCGCAATTTTGAGCACCTGGAAGCAGGGCTGAAGGAGATGTGCCGTGTAATGGAGCCAGGTGGTAAATTAGTGATTCTGGAGTTTTCGCATCCTAAAAAATTTCCGATCAGGCAGTTGTATAAATTTTATTTCAAGTATATATTGCCTCTTTTGGGCAGAGTAGTGTCGAAGAACAGTAATGCTTACACTTATTTGCCGGAATCTGTTCGGGCTTTTCCGGAGGGGAAGGTGTTTTGTGAAAAGATGGTAAAATGTGGTTTTAAAGATGCAAAAGCGAGGCCGCTTACTTTTGGCATCACTACTTTATACACGGCTGTAAAATAGCAGGTATAATGGTCTTTTAATATTTGCATAACATTCAGTTTATACCTTTCAGGATGGATAAAGGTGAGATCCGGAAAATATTACTTCAGAAGTCTGG
The DNA here is from genome assembly GCA_903929655.1 of uncultured Bacteroidota bacterium. Taxonomy (GTDB): domain Bacteria; phylum Bacteroidota; class Bacteroidia; order Chitinophagales; family Chitinophagaceae; genus JABDGU01. The sequence continues at coordinate 2,962 of CAIYVS010000083.1, forward strand.
AAAGATCGCAAAGTTAAGCAGTGCGGTAGCAAAAGATTTTGAACCTGAGACCTTGCATAAATTCAGGGTTGAGGTGAAACGTTTGCGTTCTTTTTTACGTTTACTTGCAACGAAGGGGAAGCAAAAAGAGATGAGGTTGCCGGGGAAATTGAAACGCTTATATGATACGGCTGGCATTATACGCGGGCTGCAGTTGGAGCAGCAAAAGATAAAGGAACTGAAGTTGCAATTGCCGGCCTATGGGATGCACCTTGCTTCACAAATGCAGCATCAAAAGAGGGCCTGGAAGCATCACTACAGTAAAAGTTTTACGGATAAACTGGATAAAAATATCAAGGAAGCCAAACTTGATAAAATACCTGCTGCAATACTATTGCAATTTCTATGCGGGCATTCTAAAAGTATTGGCCTGTTATGCAAAGGTTCTCCTGCTGATGAAGATATTCACAGCATCCGGAAGCAGCTAAAGGATATGCTATACAATGCGAAGTTCGTGGAACTGAAGTGGAGTGCGGCATATAAAAGAATAGCCAATCTGCCCCTGAAGGAATTGGATGAATTGTCTGAAAGCCTGGGCAGTTATAATGACAAGCGTGTATGGCTGGAGCATTTTGAATCTTACAAACCCATTGACTTATCAGAACAGGAAAGAGCTGTTATTGCTACGTTTTGTGGTGCAGAAAGAAAGCTTCTGCAAGCTAAAAAGAAGTTATTATTAAGGTCGGTCAGGAGGTTTGTAAAAGCTATTGGGGCAGTGGA
>CAIYVS010000084.1 GCA_903929655.1 uncultured Bacteroidota bacterium
GGAAAAAAGCGGAAAAAAGCAACTCATCAGATGATGCAATTCAAGTTAATCCTTAAATCACGCGAATCATGGTCAAAAAAGGATAAAGAATGCCTGCCCGACTGAACAGGCGGGGATAAACTTCAAAACCCTCAAATCTTAATAGAGACATCCCATTTGTCCACTAAATCCAGACAACATTAACCACTCAACCTTTTAACCCTTTTAACTTTTTAACCCTTTAACCCTTTTAACCCTTTCCCCCTCCCTCTATACCTAAATAAATATTAAAAATTCTGCAAATTCCTTAATCCTGTAAAATCTGATTTACCTTTGCACCAAATATAGATATAAGCATTATGCTTGATACAATAGAATCTGCATTAGAAGACATAAAGACTGGTAAGCTGATAATAGTAGTAGATGACGAAAGCCGTGAAAACGAAGGTGATTTTATAACCGCCGCCCGCAACGTAACGCCCGAGATCATCAATTTCATGTCAAAACATGGCCGGGGCCTCATATGCGCACCCATTACCGAAGCCCGTTGCGATGAACTGAAGCTCACCCTTATGGTCGAGAACAATACCGTCCTGCACCAAACCCCCTTCACTGTGTCTGTTGACCTGAAAGGAAATGGTTGTACCACCGGCATATCTGCCCAGGATCGCGCTAAAACAGTACAAGCCTTAATAGACCCTGCAACAACACCCGAAGACCTTGGCAGGCCGGGGCATATCTTCCCCCTCAGGGCAAGAAATGAAGGCGTATTACGCCGCACCGGCCACACAGAAGCTACGGTCGATCTGGCCCGTTTGGCAGGTTTTGAGCCCGCAGGCGTTCTCGTCGAGATCATGAACGACGATGGCACCATGGCGCGCCTACCCCAGCTCAAGGAAATAGCAAAAAAGTTCGATCTTAAGATCATCTCCATAAAAGACCTTATAGAATACCGCCTCCGCACCGAAAGTCTGATTGAAGAAGAAGTACGAGTGAATATGCCCACCAAATACGGCGATTTCGAGCTTATAGCCTTCAGGCAAACCAATACAGGGGAATTGCACATGGCGCTCAAAAAAGGTGATTGGGAGAAAGGCGAGCCCGTATTGGTTCGGGTTCACAGTTCCTGCTTCACAGGCGATATCTTACATTCCCTGCGCTGCGACTGTGGTGAACAACTGCAAAAAGCCATGGAGAAAGTGGAAAAAGAAGGGAAAGGCCTGGTATTATATATGAACCAGGAAGGGCGGGGCATAGGCCTTATGAACAAACTTAAAGCCTACAAACTGCAGGAAGAAGGCAAAGACACCGTAGAAGCCAATATTGCCCTCGGCTTTAAAATGGACCAGCGCGATTATGGAGTAGGGGCACAGATACTCCGTTACCTCGGCGTAAGCAAGATCAGGCTTATGACCAACAACCCCCGTAAAAGAGCCGGTCTGCTTGGCTACGGACTGGAAATAGTAGAGAATGTACCAATCGAAATAAAACCCAATCCTCACAACGAATTTTACCTTCAAACAAAAAGAGATAAATTAGGGCACGAGATTTTAAAATAGAGTTTATCAATACTTTGCAAAAGCAATAAGAGCCAGGTAAAATAGATATTTAATTGCCCCGGCCTTTAGGTCGGGGATAGAAGATTATAATTTAGGAGGCTTTAGCCAAAACAAACATCGTGAGTGATGCCATATGCAAGAGTATTGATACATTTTATTTGGGCAACAAAAAACAGGAACCGGCTTATTTCAAATGATCTGAAGCCTCTGTTATTAGCCCATATAAAAGAAAATAGCCTTAAAAAAGACATCCATATTTTATCCCTGAATTGCGTTGAGGACCACATTCATTTACTTGTTTCTTTAGGCACTGAACAGACAATCTTCAAAATAGCAATGCTCATAAAAGGAGAATCTTCTTTTTGGGTGAATAGTCAAAACCTCATTAAACATAAATTCGAATGGCGGGATGATTATATTGCATTGTCTGTAAGTGAATCTGCAATCGGTAAGGTTCAGCAATATATCGCTAACCAGGAAGAACATCACAAGAAAAAAACGTTTACTCAGGAGTACGAAGAGTTTTTAAGAATACATGGATTTAGTAATAAATTTGACTAAAGCCGTTTGATTGAATACTCAATATCCCCGGCCTGAAAGCCGGGGCAATTAAAGAAAATGAAAATTAAAGCTATTTGAAAATACTCTTTTTAGCCAATCGCATTCCTTACCCTCCTTACAGGGGGGATAAATTAAAAATATACAATCTCGCAAAGAGATTGAAGGATAAGCATGAGTTGTACCTTCTCACCTTTGCACAAACGGAAGAAGAGTTTCAGTATAAAGAAGAGTTGGAAAAGATATTTAAAGAAGTACATCTCATCTACCTGCCCAAATGGCGTTCGGCATTGAATTGTGTTAGCGGCTTGTGGAGCAGCAAACCTTTGCAGGTATTGTATTTTCAGTCAGGCAAACTGAAAAATAAATTGCAGCAAATGTTGAGGCAACATCATTTTGATGCCGTACATGTGCAGCATCTCAGAATGTCCCCATACCTGGCAAAAGATCGGTTAAAGGAGCAGTCCAAGACCGCCCAGACCCTGCAACTGGTCAACGCGATGAACCAGACCGTCTCGCCGCTGCCGATGTCGCTGCCGACGCAGGCCGCGCCGGTCACCCCGCCCGCGCCGCCGATGACCGGCACGCAGCCGCCCCCACAACCCCCACCA
>CAIYVS010000085.1 GCA_903929655.1 uncultured Bacteroidota bacterium
TAAAATATTTTTTATTATTATTTATACTTCTTTATTAATAAATAAATATTGGGTTTTCATTTATAGGGCGGTATACAAAGGTGGTTTTTACAATTGCAGATACAAGATTAAAAAGCAGTAAACTTTTCGTTAAAAAGCACCTTATAAAGCGCTAAAAATGGAGAATGGAGGTATTTTTAGTACTCAATGCCGGGGTTGGGCTATCTGCTAATGTTGAGACTTAAAGGGCTGGTAAGGCCTGTATGGTGGGATTTCGTACTTTTAGCAGTGCCCGACAGTGACAGGTGCTAAACAGGAGCAGGGTCTGGTAAATAACAATAACAATAGAAAAGTATGGCGAAAATATTACTAAGAAATGCGCTTGTGGTGAATGAAGGGATGAAGGATGTGAAAGACGTACTGGTGGATAATGGCCGGATAGAAAGGATAGATAACAATATAGGCGCTAAAGGAAATTGTAAAGAAATAGATGCTGAGGGCCTGCATTTGCTGCCTGGTGTAATTGATGACCAGGTGCATTTCAGGGAACCCGGCCTGACACATAAGGCGTGTATTGCTACCGAGGCCAGGGCGGCGGTGGCAGGTGGGACTACCTCGTTTATGGAGATGCCCAATACCAATCCACCAGCACTGACACAGGACTTGCTGGAGGATAAATACAAGATAGCTGCAGCATCGTCTGTGGCCAACTATTCTTTCTTTATGGGTGTGGCGAATGATAATGCGGACGAAGTGTTGCGCACGAACGATAAAAAGAAAGAAGTATGCGGGGTAAAGATATTTATGGGCAGTAGCACGGGCAATATGCTGGTGGACAATTACCTGACCCTGACAAAAATATTCTCGGAATCTGAATTGCTGATAGCTACGCATTGCGAGGATGAGAACATCATCAAAGCAAATAAGGAAAAATATAAGGATGCTGATAATGTTTCTTTTCATCCGTTGATAAGGGATGCTGAGGCCTGTTTCAGCAGTTCCTTTGCTGCGGTGCAATTGGCAAAGAAGCATGATACGCGGCTGCACATATTGCATATATCCACCGCCAAGGAATTGCAATTGTTTGGCAATATGCTGCCGCTTGGCGAGAAGCGGATCACAGCGGAGGTATGCGTGCATCATCTGCATTTTACAGCCGATGACTATGCGCAATATGGCAACCTGATAAAATGTAACCCGGCTATAAAAGCTGCGGAAAATAAAAAGGCATTATGGGAGGCCTTGCTGGATGACAGGCTTGACATTATTGCCACAGACCATGCTCCGCATACATGGGAGGAAAAGCAATTGCCTTACCAGCAGGCGCCATCGGGTATTCCGCTGGTGCAACATTCTTTGCTGCTGATGCTGCAATATGTGAAGGAAGGAAGGATCAGTATAGAAAAAATGGTTGAGAAGATGAGCCATGCACCGGCGCAATGTTTCCAGGTGGCGAAAAGGGGCTATATAAGAGAGGGCTATTTTGCAGACCTTGTGTTGGTGGATATGAATGCTGCCACAAAGGTGAGTAAAGAAAATATTTTGTATAAATGCGGGTGGTCGCCCTTTGAGGGCCATGAGTTTCCGGCAGCTATATGCTATACGTTTGTAAATGGAGAGATAGTGTATGAGAACGGGAAAGTGAATGATGGGGTGAGGGGGCAGAGATTATCGTTTGAGCGGTGATTTAAACGAAGGCGCAAAGGTGTGAAGTTTAGTTTAGAAACCGATGGATGAGGTTCCCGGCAGCCAGAAGATGGGGCAATTGATTTTACATTCCAGGGAAGAAAATATGGATTCAGGTATTATTTGCATCTATATTATCACACAATAGGGGCAGCGTTTTTTACATGCAGAATGACAAAGTAACATTAAAGGATCTTTCCATCTTCAGCAATGAGGGTAGTTCGGATGTGTTTGGCCTGATGGACTATACAGTTACACAGGCAGGCAAGGAAATGCTGAGAAAACATATACAGGAACCTCCGGCCAATTTTGAACTATTGAAAAAAACGCAGGACACTGTACGGTTTTGGTCTGAAAACCCGGAGCTGTGGCCTTCTGTGATCTCCAACGGCACCCTGGTGATGCTGGAGAAGTTTTTTGAAGTGGTGGATGATACGGCAGAACGGCCTTCGATGTTTGCATTAATGATCGGTACCTATCTGCAAAAACTGTTCAATCGTAACCAATATTTCTTCATCCGCTTCTCTTTATCGCATTTATCAGATTTCCTGAAAGGTTGTTTTCAATTGGCAGATCTGCTGAAACGCGCGGATATACCGGTTTTGCTGAGGACGGAACTGGAAGCCATAGCTAAAGAACTGGAAGACAACAGGCTGACTCATGAAGTAATGAATATAAGCAAGGAAAGCACTTATGTCCAGCTCAGCGCGCTCAATTTCAATGCCCGGCGCGAAATGAAGAATATGGTGTATAGGCTTATGTCTCATTATGCACGGCTGGACGCTTGCCAGGCTATGGGAAAGGCCACTGTAAGTAATCATTGGGTATTCCCTGAATTGCTGCCGGAGGGACTTATATGCCTGGAGGCGCGGGGTTTATATCACCCGCTGTTGCAAAACCCTGTTGCCTATGATATTGATTTCAGCAACAAACGGAATTTCTTATTGCTGACGGGTGCCAATATGTCTGGCAAGAGCACGTTTATGCGATCCATTGGTGTGGCGGCTTTGCTGGCGCACTTAGGTTTGGGTGCGCCTGTACGCTCTATGAAGATCCGGTTTTTGCATGGTATCATTACGAATATGCAGGTGGAAGACAATATACTGCTTGGCGAGAGTTATTTCTTTGCCGAGGTGCAGCGTATGAAATTGATAGCCGAAAAACTGCAAAAAGGGAATGCCTACCTGGTACTGATGGATGAATTGTTTAAAGGCACCAATGTGCATGATGCGAACGAGTGTACAAGAGCTGTGGTGGATGGATTGCTGAACTGGCCCGACCATTTAATGATACTTTCTACACACCTGTTTGAAGTGGCCCAGCATTTTATTAATCATAAAGAGGTTTTGTTTGCGTATTTTGTTACCCGTATGACAGAAGACGGAACTTACACTTTCACCTACGAATTGAAGGAAGGGATATCCAACGACAGGATCGGCTACCGCATATTACAAAAAGAAGGTATCCTGGATTTGTTAATAAAAAAATAAATAATGCTGTTTCATAAGCAGGCTTATCCGCATATAGTAATTTATGATGTAAAAAAGGTTTTTCAAGCCATTAATTACCTTTAATTTTGAAAGCACGTTAATTTAAAAGAATAGTATAAAAGAAATATTTTAACATGACAGAATTCAGGCCTGGACGTTTCCAGGTTTTACCCCCGGTTGTAAAGAACATTATCATCATTAATGTACTGGTTGTATTAGTACAATATGTGCTGGGAAAATATGGAATAGACATCTCCAGGTATTTTGCATTGCATTACTGGCGGTCTCCTCTGTTTCGCTGGTGGCAATTATTTACGCACTTGTTTCTTCATGGCGACCCCTATGATGTCCAAATGACTTTTTTCCATATTCTTTTTAACATGTTTGCCTTATGGATGTTCGGGCGCATATTGGAAAATGTGTGGGGGCCGAAACGGTTCTTAATATTTTATATAGTCTGCGGCCTGGGTGCGGCCTTTTGCCATTTAATGGTAATAGGCTATGAATACAATGTGTTTGAAAAGGCTTTTTGGGCATACCAGCAAAACCCTACGCTGGATCAGTATATTTTGTTTCTGAAGCAGCATAACCTAGACCAGATTTCCGGTTTCAGAGAGCTTCAGTCTTTCTGGGAGGCCGATCCGCATTGTGCTAATTGCGCTGCCAGGTCTGCCTCTTTTATTAACCAGTATTATATCGAGATGATCAATACCGGCACAGTGGGTGCCTCTGGTGCCGTATTCGGCGTTTTGTTTGCTTTCGGATATTTATTTCCTAATACGGAATTAATGATCATCCCTATTCCCATCCCGGTAAAGGCCAAATGGGTGGTTACGGTATATGCTTTGATAGAATTATACTCCGGCCTGCGAAATTCTGCAGGCGATAACATTGCCCATTTTGCCCATTTAGGCGGCATGTTATTTGCTTTCATTTTATTGAAGATATGGGGCAAAAATGTCCGGAATCATTTTTATTGATCAATTATAAATACCAGGAAGAGGAATGTCGAAACGCTCACCTTTATCATATATCCCCGGTTTAAGTAACAATGCCGTAATGCAACTAATCATTGTATGCGGGGTGGCCTTTGTGTCGCTGCAGATAGTTAAAGTGTTGTTCCTGGTTTTGGCCTGGGGCGAAACTTCTTTTTATGAAAATGCAGTATCTATTTTAGCATTGCCGGATGTGCATCATTTTTTAGCCCACCCCTGGACCATCATCACTTATGGATGGTTCCACATGGGTTTCTGGGAGCTGTTTACGAATATGCTGTGGTTATATTGTTTCGGTTCCCTGGTGCAAATGCTGGTGGGCTATAAACAGGTGATACCTATATTTTTTTATAGCTTGCTGGCAGGCGGTGCTTTCTATTTGTTAGGGCAGTTTATCCCGAGCCAGTCTTTTGCCGGAAAACCTTATTTACTTGGGGTATTGCCGGCTATTTCAGGTCTGGCCATTGCCGCAATTACGATAGCTCCCCAATACCGTTATTTTCTTACAGACAGATTCAGCGTGCCGCTGGTGGTGGTGGTTATCATATTTGCAGTATTAATGTTACTGAATGTGGTAGTATATCCCTCCACAGCTTTTCTTTTTATTGGCGGAGGCCTGATGGGTTTTGGCTATATCCGCCTGCTGCAAAATGGCTACCGGCCGGGAGAATGGATGTATTCTTTAGCTGGTAGGGTGGAAAGCCTGGTTACACCAAACGACCATGCAGCATGGCAAAAGAACAGTTTAAAACGCAGAAAGATACTTAGCCAACTGGAAGAGAACAAACATGGATATACCCCGAAAAAAATAGATGATATACTGGACAAGATCAACCAGAAAGGATATGATTCTTTAAGCAAGGACGAAAAAGATATATTAATGCGTGCCAGTAAAGAGAAAAGCTAATGAATGCATGCAGATAAGAGAGCAAAAGGATACCATTTTAAAGCTGCTGGGCTACGGGGTATTATTTATTAATATACTGGTAGGCATATGGTTGTTGTTATGTTATGCGGCATCGGTATTAAGCCCTGCTAGGGTGGCTTACCTGGAACTGTTCAGTCTTTCCACACCACTGGCTATTATTGCCAATGTTATTTTTATTTTTATCTGGTTATTTTCAAAAAGAAAATGGCGTACGCTTTTTCCTTTATTACTATTGGTAATTTGCTACAAGATCATCCCGCCGGTTTTTGGTTTTAATTACCTGGCTGATAATGATATGACGAGGCTTAACAGTACCCTGAAGCTGATGTTGTGGAATGTGCATGGCATGGGTTATTTTGATGAAGCATACAACCATCATGCAAATGAAATTATGGATGTAGTGAGGCAGGAATGTCCTGATGTATTGTGTATGCCGGAATATTACCTGCTTAAAGAAGATTCTTTAAAGCCTTTTACTGCACGGCTGCTGCACGAAAATGATTTTAAAGAATACCGTTTCTGTACAGATAATCCTTACGATTTTGTAAATTTCGGGATTGCCGTATTCTCAAAATATACCATTAAGAACTATAAGGCCTATCCCATAGGAAAGTATATTTACCTGATGCAGTGTGATATGTTACTACCGGATGTAAAAGGCGATAAAGTAGTAAGAATGTTTTTTACGCATCTTTGCTCTTTTATGGTATCGGATGATGATAAGGAAATGGTCGCATCTGTGAGAGACAAAAAATCATTTGATGATGCTGATCTCTGGAAGTATAAAAAAATTATCGGAAAATTTAATAAGGACTATGCAGAACGGGCTACGGAAGCAGACAATGCGGCATACATTATAAGGCAGAGTCCTTACCCGGTGGTAGTTTGCGGAGATATGAATGACCTGCCGGCTTCCTACACGTACACGGCTATGAGGGGCAACCTGAATGATGCATTTGTGCAACAAGGAACAGGTTTTGGAAGAACCTATAATGAGATATTCCCAACATTGAGGATAGACCATATTTTTTATGACCCCCTGGCAATGCATGTTATTGGCTACAAAATTCCGCATATCCGTCTATCAGACCACTACCCTGTAATTGCGAATTTCGAGATAGAACAGAAATATTCTGATTAAGACAACTTATTTATTTCCAGCCATGTATTGTTTTGTAACAATTTTAAGACTTGTGTCGGTATTGTCTTTATAGAGGTTTAGAGACATAATTCTTATATTTGATGAGAAACAGATTTTACATGGTAAATAGTATAGCAGTTTTTTGCGGTTCGGGTGATGGCTTTAACGATGTGTACCGGGAGGCTGCCTGGCAATTGGGGGAAATGCTGGCAGAAAAGGAGATAGGCCTGGTTTATGGCGGTGCCAAGATCGGTTTGATGGGTGCGGTTGCCGATGGTGTTCTGGATAAAAATGGTAAAGTAACAGGTGTGATCCCCTCTTTTTTGCAAACCAAAGAATTGGTGCATGAAAGCATAAGCGAATTGGTATTGGTTGAGAATATGCATGAGCGTAAGCTAAAGATGCATGAGCTGAGCGATGCTGTTATTACCCTGCCAGGTGGTTGGGGCACCATGGATGAATTGTTTGAGATGCTTACCTGGGCGCAATTGGGCCTACATAAAAAGCCAATTGGATTGCTGAATATAAATGGTTATTACGACAGCCTGAAAGTATTGTTTAATAATATGGTATTAGAAGGTTTCCTGGATGAGTGTGTAAATAATATTCTATTGATCAGTGAGTCCGTAGAAGAACTGCTTGATATGATCAATAACTACGAAGCGCCTGATTTACCTGTTGTGATAAGTAAACAGACCACCTGAGGGATAGATTTTTTTTATTTGAGACTAAGCAGCTGGCTTCCAGAATACCCTAATACCTTTCGTCTCTACTTTTCTGCGGGCATGCGCAAGGTCATAGTTATCTTGCACTCTCAACCAAAATTCTGCTGTAGTATTTTTAAAAGCTGTTGATAGTTTAATTGCCATTTCAGGTGTTACGCTTTGTTTTCCATTTATGATAGCTGAAAGTGTTTTGCGTGTGGTGTTCAGGCCTTCCGCTACTTCTAAAATAGTGAGTGTTTCACCTCTTTCTTCCGAAAGTGCATCAATTGTTTCTCTAATCAATTCGCCCGGATGGGCCGGGTTAAACACAGCCATGTTAATTTTTTAATGATAATCTAAATAATCTACCTCACATGCATTTTCACCTTCAAAACGGAAAACAATACGATAATTGCCATTCACCTTAACCGACCAGAATTTTTTCAAATCGCCTGCCAAAGGATGCAGGTCATAGCCTGGTACATTCATTTCTGCAGGAGAAAAGGATGCATCCAGACGAGTTAAAATCAATCTGATCTTACTAATATGATGCTTCTGCAACTTTGATGAGTCGCCTTTTTCATAATACAGTTTAAGTCCTTTATGGCGAAAACTAATGATCACAATACAAATGTAACGTGAAACGTGTCAGGTTCCAAATTTTTTCTTACTCTTAATGAAAGAACATATACCCTACAACTATCGCAGCAATCAAACCAATAGCGTCAGCTATTAAACCGCAGGCAAGTGCACCGCGCGTATTTTTTATTCCAACACTGCCAAAATAAACAGCCAGTACATAAAAAGTAGTTTCTGTGGTGCCTTGTATAATAGCTGACAATTTGCCCTGGAAAGATGCAACACCATAGTTCTTCATAACGTCCACCATCAGGCCACGTGCCCCGCTGCCGCTAAGGGGTTTCATAAAAGCCTGGGGCAGTACAGGCACAAAATCGGTATTCAAACCACACATAGCTACAAGGTGACCTACGCCATTTACCAGGTAATCCATACAACCCGAAGTGCGTAATACAGAAATAGCTATCAGCATACCAACCAGGTAGGGTATAATTCGAACTGCTACCTGGAAACCTTCTTTCGCCCCCTCAATAAAATTGTCAAAAACATTCTGTTTTTTGATCGTGCCCGCAGTAATAAAAAGAATTACTATCAGCATAATAAAACCCGCACCAATGGCTCCCACCGTTTGCTGCATTTGCTCAGCAGGCAGGCGTGATAATGTAAAATGCAGGAGTGCAATAAACCCGCAAAAACCTGCAAAAAATACCAGTACGGGTAAACGAAATAAGTTAATGCGTTGGTAAATGGCCACAACGATCATACCGGCTGTAAAAGCTATAAATGTGGCAATAAGGGTAGGCAGAAAAATATCGGCGGCGTTGAAATTGACTACATGTTGCTGCATGGCAATCGTTTGCCGCATTGCAATTACAGTAGTGGGTATAAGGGTAATGCCAGCAGTATTCAGTACCAGGAACATGATCTGGGCATCGCTCACGGTTTCTTTTTCAGGGTTCAGCTCCTGTAGTTCACTCATCGCTTTCAGCCCCAGGGGGGTAGCTGCATTATCAAGTCCCAGCATATTGGCAGACAGGTTCATCATCACGCTGCCATAAGCGGGGTGGTCTTTGGGTATGCCGCGAAACAGTGTTCTGAAAAAAGGTGCTACTGCTTTCGAGAATACATTGATCACACCTGCTTTTTCTCCTATCTTCATAATGCCGAGCCATAAGGTCATTACGCCGGTTAGCCCCAGTGAAACTTCAAATCCCGTTTTGGCACTATCAAACATACCTGACATCATATCCGACATCAATCCGGTTTGCCCAAGAAATATTGCTTTGTATAAAGCAACAATAAAACCAATGAGAAAAAAGGCTGTCCAGATATAATTAAGTGCCATACTGTGCTATAAATGATCGGGACTGGACAAGTCCAGGTTATCTGGTGCTTAGTCACTGGTACAGTGTTGGAAAGTATCCATTAAAAGTCACACTGATGGTAGGCGGCTACACCGGTATCTACAATGAACTTGGCA
>CAIYVS010000086.1 GCA_903929655.1 uncultured Bacteroidota bacterium
GTAACTAAACTGGACTATTCAAAAAAAGAGGAAGTAAAAAAGGAATTGCGTATCGCTGCCATTAAAAGTGCTAAAGAAAAAGGCAGCTATATGCTCGAAGCTTTGGGCCAGTTTGCCGGAAGGCCTATTTATATTCGGGAAAATGAGCCATACGACCATAACCCTTATGTTGCCAATTATGCTAATAAGGCATCAGTAGAAAAAACAAGTAAGGTAGGTGTTGAGAATGATTACCTGGAGTTTAAAAAAATAAAATTTACATCGAATGTGGATGCGAAGTTTGAGATAAAGTGATTGTAATTAATAGTTAATGTGGTTTTGGTTTTATGAAAAAGCCATTTCTTCAATGCGCTTTGTATCTGTTTTTTTTTGCAAACAGTTGGACCCAGTCCGTCTTTTAATAGTCCTAATAGTAGCAAGTTGAGAAACTGGTAAATGCGAAAGTTTCTTAACATTGCTGTAGGTCAACACTTTTTTTTAAAAATTCAACTTATATTTGGGATTAGATAATTTAAAATTTACCCATCAGAACCAAGTACATGAAAAATTGTTTTAAGCCCATTTTTATCTTACTTACGTTGGTCTCGTTCTTTATGTTTCCTTTTTTGTCTATCGGCCAGGGTTGGTCCGAAGTAAAAGGGACCAATAGCCTGGAAGCGGATAGCTTTATATTATGTGTTCATACAGATCTTTCCGGAAACGTTTATGCAGCTGGTGAATTTAAAGATCCAAGTAACATGCATTATGTCGCAAAGTGGAATGGAAGTGCATGGACGGAACTGGGAACAGACATGAATGCGCTGAACGCTAATGGATATATTATTGATATGGCCTCTGACGCCGGGGGAAATATTTACGCAGCCGGTGCATTTACTGATTCAAATGGTAAGTATTATGTTGCAAAGTGGGATGGAAGTACATGGACGGAACTGGGCACAGGCATAAACGCACTGAACGCAAATAACAATATTAATGCTTTGGCTTCAGATGGGGCAGGGAATATCTATGCCGCTGGAGGCTTCATCAATGGGAGTGGGAAATGTTATGTTGCAAAATGGAATGGCAATACATGGAAGGAACTAGGCATGGGTGTCACCGGGCTGAATGCAAATAACTGGATCATTATGATATATGTTGACGAAAATGAAAATGTTTATGCTGGCGGGGATTTTACCAATTCAAATGGAAAAAACTACGTAAGTAAATGGGACGGAAATTCATGGGTAGAATTGGGCAGCGGCACAAATAAACTAAACGCAAACGGAGGAATATTCGGCATATCTGCAGATCAACTTGGCAATATATACGCCGGAGGCCAATTTACCAATCCAAATTCGACAAGCTATGTAGCCAAATGGGATGGAAATTCCTGGTCGGAATTGGGTGCAGGTACAAATGCCCTTCAGGCAAATAGCCAAATCAATTATCTTGCAACGGATGGATCCGGAAATGTATATGCAGGAGGATGGTTTACCAATGCCAGTAATCATTCTTATGTAGCAAGATGGAACGGCAGCAGCTGGGGGGAGTTGGGCGCCGGCGTTAATGCATTGAACGCCAATGGAAACATTGAAGAGATCGCCATAGACGGGTCTGGAAATATCTATGCAGGTGGTTGGTTCACCAAGACTAACGGGAGCGCTTATGTTGCGACATTTAACTTGCCGGAAGCTGTTCCTTATTTTCAGGCTTCAAGTGCCAAGATTAGTATATTCCCTAACCCGGCCACAGATAAAATAAATATTCACGCCAGTGGATTGTTGCAAATATACGATCTGCAGGGTAAGAAGCTATTCAGGCAATATTTAAATAATGGGGAGGGTATTATAGATGTCTCGGGCTGGCACAATGGTGTCTATACTTGCACCTTGAGTGACAGTAGTGTAAAATGCAACGTCAAGCTTGTGGTAGCACATTGACGATTCGCCACACCTTTGCATTTGCAATCTAGACATCTTTTCATGCTTTTTAACTCTTGGGATACTGCAATAAGTAACAGGAAGGATATCTTGAATTCTGATAGACCTTTGTCATTTAGTTTAGCTCAATATCTTTTGTATAATGTCATTTTTTGTGGGGATATTGAAACGAAGAAGCTATATGAATTATTTATAGTTCAGGGCAACCTTTTTTGGGAAAAGAGCATCATTGATTTTTTAAAATTTTAGGCTCTAATATTGTTTCAACAAGCTCCTTACCATAATAACGTATTATCTCTGCTTTTTCTTCTTCATTGCCACGTTCAAAAACCCTGTTGATGACTGCCTGTTTCTGCTCTTGCCAATCTATTTTTTCCATCCTGGTATCCCCAAAAAGTATAGGTCGTATTTTTGAAATATCGGGCTTTGTTTTGCTATGTTGTCTTTGTTTTTCTTCTTTTATCTCATAAAACACTTGTAATGTCATAAAATATCCTTCTTCCATACCAAGGTTTTGCTCAATTTTTAGTGCGAGTGCAGTATTCATATTTCTTTTCCCTTTAGTAATGGCACTAAGTGTTTGGGGAAATTCATTAATAGAAATAGCAAAACGTCCTTTTGATAGCTTACGTTTTTTTAGTTCCTGCTCCAATATTATTCCAGGGTGCAGACCTTTTAATATAGATATGTCAGTTATCACAATTCAAAAATAAACAAAAATGTTTACATAATTATGTTTATTAGACTATACTTACTAAATTAATTGATTGTATTATTAAATTCATCAATCTATCCTTCCCCAAAAAAATATTAGGTTTGCAGCAAGATGCAGGCAACACTAGAACAAGCTAAAAAACTCGGTCTTCGCGAAGAAGAATTTGAAAAAATTAAACAAGTATTAGGTCGCACTCCCAATTTTGTTGAAACCGCTATGTACTCCGTAATGTGGAGTGAACATTGCAGTTATAAGAATTCCATAAAATGGCTGAAAACGTTGCCCCGAGATGGAGAACGACTGCTGGTAAAAGCAGGTGAAGAAAATGCCGGCTTGGTGGATATAGGGGACGGGCTGGGCTGTGTATTTAAAATAGAATCTCATAATCATCCATCGGCTATCGAGCCTTTCCAGGGCGCGGCAACGGGTGTGGGTGGTATTCACCGTGATATTTTTACTATGGGGGCTTTCCCGATAGCTTCCCTTAATTCCCTGCGATTTGGTAAAATGGACAATCCCAAAACCAAGCACTTACTGAAAGGTGTGGTAAAAGGTATTGGTCATTATGGTAACTGTTTTGGTGTGCCTACGGTTGCAGGCGAGGTTTATTTCGAGTCCTGCTACCAGACCAATCCCCTGGTGAATGCGATGAGCGTGGGTGTGGTAAAAGTGGGTGTTGGAGAAACTGTTTCGGCAACCTCTTATGGGCCGGGCAATCCCGTATTTATTGTAGGAGCATCTACGGGCAAAGATGGTATAGGCGGTGCTTCTTTTGCATCTGCCGATATTAATGAGAACAGTGCTGAGCAATTACCGGCTGTGCAGGTAGGCGATCCTTTTGAAGAAAAGAAATTACTGGAAGCTTGTCTTGAAACGATTAAGACAGGTGCTATTATAGGTATGCAGGATATGGGTGCGGCAGGTATTACTTGCTCCACCAGCGAGATGAGCGCCAAGGGAGAACATGGCATGATCATTCACCTGGACAAAGTGCCTACACGCCAGAACAATATGAAGCCATGGGAAATGCTGCTGAGCGAGAGCCAGGAGCGCATGCTGATAGTGGTGGAAAAAGGCCGTGAAGCTGACATCCGGAAAATATTTGACAAATGGGATATCCATTGTGTGCAGATAGGTGAGGTAACAAAAGATACCAACCTGAAATACTACATGAATGGTGAACTGGTGGCTGATGTGCCTGCCGAAAGTTTGGTATTGGGTGGTGGTGCGCCGGTTTATGAGCGTGAGTACAGCGAGCCAAAATATTTTGAAGAGATCAATAAATTCAACCCTGCTGATATCAAAATACCTGCAGACCTTAAGGATGTAGCTTACCAGCTTATTCAGCTTCCCAATATTGCATCCAAGCGCTGGGTATATGAACAATATGACTCCATGGTAGGTATAGGTAATACACATACCAATGGCCCAAGTGATGCAGCTATAGTGCGTGTGCACGGTTCAGAAAAAGCACTTGCTGTAACAACAGACTGTAACAGCCGTTATGTTTTTGCCGATCCTTATAAAGGCGCGATGATAGCTGTGGGCGAAGCTGCAAGAAACATTGTTTGCAGCGGTGGTACTCCCGTAGCGATAACTAATTGCCTGAATTTTGGTAATCCTTATAACCCGGAAGTTTATTACCAGTTTGTACATGCCATAAAGGGTATGAGCGCTGCCTGTACTAAATTCAATACACCTGTTACAGGTGGTAATGTGAGTTTCTATAATCAATCAGAAGATGGCCCGGTTTACCCTACACCGACTATTGGTATGGTGGGCGTACTGGAATCTATAGAACAGAAAATGACATTGGATTTTAAGCATGCGGGCGACTTTATTTATGTGATAGGGCAGAACCGTAATGATATCAATTGTTCTGAATACCTGCACCAGCTATGTGGTGTTACACATAGCCCTGCTCCGCATTTCGACCTGGAAGAAGAAGCTAAAGTACAGGAAACCGTCCTGAGGCTTATAGGAGAGAAACTCATTAGGTCAGCACACGATATTTCAGAAGGCGGCTTGTTTGCCTGCCTGCTGGAAAGCGCTATGGTAAATGATCTTGGCTTCAGCATTCATACCGATAAAGACATTCGTAAAGATGCTTACCTTTTTGGTGAAGCACAGAGCCGGGTAGTTGTGAGTGTTAATCCTACACTGCATACGATGTTTGAAGCTGAACTGAAGGGAGCCCATTTTACTATGATAGGGAAGGTGAACGCGAATAAAGAAATTTGCATTGATGATGAAGGCTGGGGATATGTAAGCGATTGGAAGGAAGCTTACGACACCTCTCTTGAAAGGGCATTTTTGAAATAGACACAAGTTCCGAACCAACAGCAAAAGTTATATTCGTTCCGGCGAAAGAACTTGGTTTTTTTCCTTTAGGTCCCCAGCAACGTCCTTTCAGACATGCTGTTTTCCAAATAGGATTCAGGGCTTTCCGCGCATTTACAGTCGGACAAACTTTTTTCGGCATTTTTTACCTCCTTAAAAAACTAACCAGACATCATAATACACGCTGGCAATTTTTTA
>CAIYVS010000087.1 GCA_903929655.1 uncultured Bacteroidota bacterium
TAAATAATACATTTCATTAAGTAATCTAGAAAATTGATAGTGTATTACCTGAAATACGACTCCGAAAGAACCATTACCCACGACTCTATCAGCATTGTAAGTGAAGCTAGTCTAAAATTATTAATGTTAAGATTTGAAAAATTGGGTAAAGTAATATTTTGCTTACTGGTTTCTGTTTCTTTTCCTTCTCTTCTTCTCTCTATAAAGCAAAAATAGTTAAGTCTTTGAAATTGATACTTGATTGAGGGGCCTGCTAACTTGATTCAGAAGGTATTAAAAGGCTGCCTCTCTTTCGGGAAGGGATTTCAAAATAAAAGGTTCCAATGTTGTCCATTGAAACCTTTTCCCGATGTGTATTGCATTAATTATGAGAAGGTGTAATGTTTTTTCTTAAGCTTTAAATTTTAGCAAGCTTTAATTGTGATTTGGTGGAGTGTAATTCCAGTCGTAAGTCTTTCTGGTTATCTACCAGCCATAAACGGTATTTAATGTTATTTATCTCAACAAAGCATATTCCGTCGCTGAAACATACCCTGTAGTCCACAGGTGCACCGTAATTGATAGAAACAACAGGGTTTTCTATATTCCCGTCCTTTTGTCCGAAAGTATAAGTACATTTTTTATTTACTTCATACCATGGGCCATAAATGGCGTTCAGCACTGCAAACTTTAAGTTTCCGTCTTTGATAACCATAATACTTAGTTTTTAGAATTTTAGATCAATAAGTAAAGTTTTAAAAGCTTGTTCCGGTTTTTTTCTATCAGTAACTATTGTTCTTCTGTATATCACTAATTTTTTAACCTGACATAAAACTACTTTCTATTAAGGTAGGAAGCATAATGAAAGGTGACGAAACGGGAAAACACAGAAATAAATCAGCAAAAAAGATAAATGAGGCTTTAAGAGAAGTTTAACATCTGGGCGATTCTTTAAATGGGACAAGGGTATAAGAAAGCTCTTATACCCTTGCCAGTACTGTTTCTTGCCCCCTTTGGGCAATATCTTGTCAATTTAAGAAGTAAAAGCTTTTTCTACCAGCTCCGTTTGTTCCATAATGTGTTTTTTAGCAAAGCCGGTGGCCGGAGACGCGCTTGCAGGACGGCTGATATAGCTCATCGGGAAGTTATCGAGGTTCATTTTAAGGAAAGACAGGGCGCCCATGTTCTGCGGTTCTTCCTGTACCCATGTCCATGCCGCTTTTTTATATTTTTTGCGAATAGCATCCAATTGCTTTTGTGGCAAAGGATAGATCTGTTCCATGCGTATGATTGCAATATCTTTTCTGTTTCCTGCTATTTGCTTTTCGCTCAGGTCGAAATACATTTTGCCGCTGCATAACAGCACTTTTTTAACTGCGGATGGTTCTGTAATAAAAGGATCATCCAATACTTCCATAAAACTGCCGGATGTAAATTCACTCATGGCAGAGTAAGCGCGGTGGTGCCTTAAATTGGCCTTAGGCGCAAAATTGATCATAGGTTTACGAAATGCCCATTTCAATTGCCTGCGCAAACCATGAAAGAAATTGGCAGCAGTGGTAATATTGGTAATAACCATATTGTACTCAGCGCACATTTGCAGAAAGCGTTCCAGCCTGGCGCTCGAATGCTCGGGTCCGCCGCCTTCATAACCATGGGGCAGCAGCATAACAAGGCCGTTCATATTGGTCCATTTTTGCTCAGCACTGCTTACATATTGATCTATTATGGTTTGGGCGCCATTGGCAAAATCTCCGTATTGGGCTTCCCATACCACCAGGTTATTGGGGTTGGCCATGCAGTACCCATATTCAAAACCAAGTACAGCAAATTCGCTAAGTAATGAATTAAATATATGCAGTATGCCCTGCTCCTCCTGGAAATGGTTCAGACGATTGTATTCTACACTGGTAATTTCATCCACAACCACTGCATGGCGGTGCGAAAAAGTGCCGCGTTTCACATCCTCGCCGCTCACACGCACGTCGTGGCCTTCTATTAATAAGCTGGAATAAGCAAGTAATTCACCGGTTGCCCAATCTGCCTTTTGTTCTTTCGCAAAAAGCTCCTTCTTGTCATTCAGTAATTTTTCCACTTTCTTCAGTGGCTTAAAGCCTTCAGGCAATTTCATCAATCCCTGCAATAGCCTGGTAAAATCATCTTCTTTGATGGCTGTTACAGGTGACTGGTCAAAATCGTCAGGATTAGCTTTGCGCAATTCGTTCCACCACAACTCAGGTTTCTGGGAATTATAAGGTAAGGGGTTTTGTTTTATTTCATCCAGGCGTTGTTGCAGATCGTTCCAGTATTGCTTCTCCATTTCTTTTGCAAGCTCTTTCGCATCATCTTCACCGGCCTGTAACAAATACTGCGTATATACCTCACGAGCATTGGGATGTTTTTCGATCAGGGCATATAAATGAGGTTGGGTAAACTTAGGTTCATCGCCTTCATTATGGCCATGCCTGCGATAGCATACCATATCAATGAAAATATCCTCGTTAAATTCCTGCCTGTATTTTACTGCCAGTATGCTGGCTTTAACCACCGCTTCGGCATCATCACCATTTATATGCAATACCGGTGCCTGCACTATAGATGCCACACTGGTACAATAATCAGAAGATCGTGCTTCATCAAAATCGGTTGTAAAACCTATCTGGTTGTTGATAACAAAATGTATCGTGCCGCCTGTTGCATAGCCTTCCAGTTTGCTCATTTGCAGCAATTCGTATATAACGCCCTGCCCGGCTACCGCGGCATCTCCATGTATCAATATTGGAAGTACCTTATCATATTCACGGTTGTACAAGGTGTCGGCTTTTGCACGTGCAAAACCTTCTACTATAGGGTCCACAGCCTCCAGGTGAGACGGATTAGGCGTTAGCTGCACATTTATTTCCTTGCCATTCGGAGTATTAATGGTTGAGTGGAAACCAAGATGATATTTTACATCTCCACTGCCCATAGTCATATCCGGGGGCATGGCACCTTCAAACTCAGAAAATATTTGTTCGTATGTTTTTTTTAGGGTATTGGCCAATATATTAAGCCTTCCCCTGTGGGCCATGCCTATCACCACTTCTTCCACACCTGCATCTGCCGCCTCATTTATCATAGTGTCGAGCGCAGGTATAGTGCCTTCGCCGCCATCCAGGCCAAAGCGTTTCTGGCCTATATACTTTGTATTCAGGAATTTTTCAAAAATCACACCTTCATTCAGCTTTTCCAGCACACGTTTTTTCTGTTGCAGTGAAAGAGGCGTTGTCATCATTTGCTCAAAAGCCTTTCCCACCCATTGGCATTTTGCATGGTCATTGATATAGGTATATTGTATGCCTACATTGCCTATGTATACTTTTTTAAGGTAGGCAATAATATCTTTTAGTTTGGCCTTGCCAAGACCGATAAAATTGCCTGCAAAGAATTCAGTCTCCAGGTCGGTTTCTGATAATTTAAAATCTTCCAGTTCCAGGTGCGGATGACGGTCTTTGCGGGGACGTATGGGATTGGTAGTAGCTGCCAAGTGACCGCGTTTTCGGTAGGAACGTATCATCTTAAATACAGCTATTTCCTTATCTAAGGTTTCTTTGCTGATGCTTGTTCCATCCTTAGCAGAGCTTACTATACTACCGTTTTTACTTGTATTATTTATAGCAAAATCAAAACCCTCGAAGAATTTCTCCAGTTCGGGGTCAACGCTTGCTGGGTTTTTTAAAAAATCATTGTAAAGAGACTCAATATAAGCAGGGTGAGATGCCATTATGTATGAAAAATCTTCCATTTGTCGAATTGATATAAATCCTATACGTGTTTGCGAACCGCAAAGGTAGGGCAATTGCTTAAAAGGTGGATTGTATAAATCGTTAAATGGATTAAAAAACTATTTTTGCCATATATTCAATCATTTCAATGAGGACTCAGACATATGGGGGAAAACAGCCTTGCCTATTAGAGAATATTTAAGACAGCATAATTTAAATTAGGCTGTCATGAATATTCTATCTTTTTTCTCGATGCAATCCATGAATCCAAACTATAGGGACCGGAACCAAAATAAGCAATTAAAAATGCACTTCCCAGCATTGCAAGGTTTTTAAAAAACATCGCCATTTGCATTTGCATCATCATGGCATCGGTAGCGTTCCACCAGTCATGCATTATTAATGTGACAGGGATCAAAAATAATACAATAAGCCATGCGCCCCATTTTGCTTTATATCCCAATAGAATACTACCCCCCCCAATAAAGCCAGGATTCCCGAAAAAGGTACCAGGATAGATGACATGGGTGTACCCTTTGACGCAGCATAGGCAATAGTCTGCGTGCTAAAATGGTGGAAGCTTGATGATATAAATATCAACGAATAAAGAATGCGACCCAATAAAACAAGGTATTTCATGATTAATGAAATTAATGAGCTACGACTAGTTTTTGCATGTAGGAGTTTTTATCATAAAGGACATGAACAAAATATACTCCGTTTGCAAAATGAGA
>CAIYVS010000088.1 GCA_903929655.1 uncultured Bacteroidota bacterium
CGTCTATGAGATTTTTGCCAGAATGGTGAAAAACCTTATTCAATTGAACCTTTAAAATAAATGCAATGTACCCATCTGTAAAAGAAGTGAAACCGGAAACAAATTATACCCTGCTCTTAACTTTTGACAATGGGGAGCGAAAAAGATTTGACATGAAACCTTACATGCATTTAAGTATATTTAAAGAACTGAATGATGTTTCAAAATTCAACACAGTGCGGGTTAGTTTTGATACTATAGAATGGGAAAACGAAGCAGATATTGATCCGGAAATATTGTTTGAAGATAGTATAAGGCTATAATCAATAAGCGCATGTTTACAAAAGAAACTCTGACACAGTATATTTCCAATTACATAAAAGCCTGTAACAGGCTGGGAGTATATTTTAGTAAAGTGATACTTTTCGGCTCTTACGCAAAAGACAGGGCGCACGAATGGAGCGATATAGACCTTGCGCTTGTATCTGATAATTTTAGCGGAATGATACTGGACGACATCACAAAAATATCACCCGCCAATATTCGTTTTGTAGATATTGAACCTCATCCATTTTCCACCAAATATTTTGAGAAAGGAGACCCTTTTATTGAGGAGATCATTAAATCGGGAACGGAGATAAAAATACCTCGTTAAGCTTCGGTTCTTTGAATTCCAGTTGTAAACTGGTAGGATTGCATAGGCACGGGTCTGCACACACACAAGCTTTGCGACAGACACGCGCTGGTGGGGAATCTTTGGTTGTTTTAATTATTGAAATAGCTTTGTAGTCAAATCATTTCATGAAATGAGCATGCAAAAACTAAGAGTCGACAATTTTTCAATTTCTATAGATGGATTTGGCGCAGGGCCTGACCAGACTTTAAATGATCCGCTTGGCAAAAATGGAATGGGTCTGCATCAATGGTTTTTTCCAACAGATGCATTTCAACAAATGGTAAGCGGCCAACCTGGAGAAAAGGGCGTAGATAACGATTTTGCATTAAGAGGTTTAGAAAAGGTAGGTGCTTGTATTATGGGCAGGAACATGTTCGGCCCCATAAGAGGCAGTTGGCCGGATGATAAATGGAAAGGATGGTGGGGCGAAAATCCTCCCTATCATTGTCCTGTCTTTGTGTTGACCCATCATGCAAGAGAATCAATTACGATGGAAGGGGGCACAACTTTTCACTTCGTAACTGAGGGAATCCATGCAGCCCTTCGCCGCGCGAACGAAGCCGCCAACGATATGGATATTCGATTGTGCGGAGGAGTAAGTACAATCCGGCAATATTTAAAGGAAGCATTAGTTGATAAATTGCACCTCGCCATAGCTCCCATCATACTTGGAACGGGAGAGCATCTCTTTGATGGCATCGACCTTGTCAAACTTGGATATAAATGCGTACAATCCACTCCTTCCAGTAGAGCGACGCATATCATCATTGCAAAAGATAAATAAACACCCGTTGTTCGGGGATGTTCCGCAGGGCATCCGAAATACAGAGATATGTATCCGTTCTCTGAACGGCATTTGAAATGAGGAAGCTAAATATTCCAGCAGTAGCCGAAGGTTTATGAAAGCCGATTAGATAATATATTCTACCAGTGAATATTTTTTGAAGGAATAAACTCGCAGATCATTAATTCTTCATCAGTTTCCAGGAATACAACGGTATATTTCCTTTTGTATGAGATACACTTATACCCTAAAAGGCTTCTTTCGGGGTCGCGGCATGTAGCATAGTGTCTTCGTGAATCAGATAGCTTTATAAAAAATCATACACGTCATCCGCAAAACGCTCCGCTGTTACGATCAATCCTTTAGATTCTATATACCAGGCTAGTTCGGCAATAATTTCAGCTACTGATTCCTTAATGCTTACTTTCCGCCCGCCCGCTTTTTGATTAATTTTTTACTGTGAGCCCTGGCTTCTTCAATGCTTAAAATCTTCTCAGGCCTTGTTTTTAATGCCGCCTTTTTTGCAATTCCTGGTAACTCTTTTCAGGCACGACCACGTAAGATTTATTATCTATGACAAGTACATTCATTGTCCCTGTTTTTATACGAATATTTTCAGGTTCGGGGTAACTGCCAATCTAACTTTGGATGGAGTAGGTATGTGGTGAGGGTATAATAAACAATAATTGCTTTAACGGACAAAAAATAGTAATATTACTTTTGTTATTTTATAACACTTAAAAACTTTCACCACCATGTCAGGTATAACATTGCCAGCTACATTACAGGCAGCCGCACCCAATTTAAAAGGTTTTGATACAGATAGCCCCATATCATCTGCAGCCGTTGCGCAGCAATTTGTGGCCGATGGTTATTCTTTTTGTGTCCGCTACCTGTCGTTAGTGGCAGGGCAGCAAGCAGGCGATCTTTCCAATACCGAAGCTAACTATATATTAAGCGGCGGCCTTGCCTTATCTGCCGTGCAGCATCCTACCAGTCTTACATTAACAGAGTCGTTGGGTACCGAACATGGAGCCAATGCTGCGGCCAATGCGGCCTCAATAGGTTTAGCACAAGGCATGGTGCTCTGGTGCGACCTTGAGGCTGTAGATGGCAATATACCGGATAGCTCCATTACTATATCTTACTGCCAGGCTTGGTTTACCGCTGTGCAAAGTGCGGGCTATGTGCCGGGCATTTATATTGGCGTTGGTACAGGGCTTTCAGGTACGCAGCTATACGATCTGCCTTTTGCACATTATTGGAAATCGTGCAGCAATGTGCCAACACCTGATCCCCGCGGTTACCAGATGGTGCAGACCTGCTACCCATCGCCGGGACTGATCGTAAACGGCTACAATATAGATACCGATGTTACGCAAAATGATAATGAGGGTAGGACAGTGATATGGCTGGTGCAGTCTGCTGTGTGATTTATGGTGGTTTAAGTGTTGGTGTAATATTCGAAATCTAAAACGCCTAGCCAACAGATACTGTTGTAGGTTAACAATAGTGAGAATAGTGAGTTTTAACCTTTTTTTTATGCCTGAAGTCTATAAAGTGTCAAATGTTGAACAAGCTGTTGATTTAGCATATAAATTCAAAGAGGAAGGAAAATATGATTGGTTCAGAGGGCAAGTAATTGACTTCGTGCCACATTCATCATTATTTCGTCGGCAATTAACCAATAATACCGAAGATATAGATTTTCAGTATAATTTATTCGTAAGCTGGATTGAAGAAACTCCAGATTTAAGATATCTTCTTGAGCCGGATAATGTACATAATTTGGAAGCAATAATGCAGCACTATGGAATTCCAACTTATTACATAGATTTTACAACAAATCCAGGAGTAGCGGCCTTTTTTGCCGCTGACACAAAAACTCCTCCAACCGATAAAAATTCATGTATTTATTGTTTAAATACTGAAGATTTACTTTCAGTTTGGGATATCATGAAAGGACTCGATAGCCGAAAGGATTGTCAAATGGAAAAAGTAAAGATTGATGTAAAAAATTTATGGCGGCTGCAAGCACAACATGGCGTTTTCCTTAAGTGCAACTATAATTTCTATATAGACTACCCTTTGGATAAAATTATTTTTC
>CAIYVS010000089.1 GCA_903929655.1 uncultured Bacteroidota bacterium
TTGCGCTGTTCGTTTGATAATGCCAATAACCAATCTACACCTTTTGTTAGATCTGAAGGATTTCTGTATTCTGCGAGGGCTTCAGCAACAGCAATGCCCATTTTGCCGCTGGAGAAATTACCTATAAAGCGCACAGGATCGAGACGCTCATAGGTGGGCCCGGCGGTTACCAGTGCCTTGATGCCTTTTAAGGGTTTGCCTGCATCAGAAAAAAAAAGTTCCAGATGTTTCATTATGTCCTCCGGATCAGCCATCCTGCCCTCGCCTACGAGGCCGCTGGCGAGTTCGCCATGCCCTACGGGCAGAAAATGATTGCCATAGGAACACAGGCGCTGTATATTATTGCGGGTGCTGCCATGCAGCCACATATCTTCATCCATTGCGGGGGCTATGAATATGGGGCAACGTGCGGACAGATATACTGCGCATAAAAGATTATCGCAAATGCCATTAGCGAGCTTGCCCAGGGTATTAGCACTACAGGGAGCTATGAGCATGGCATCGGCCCAGAGGCCCATTTCCACATGGTTATTCCAGCTTGCGCCCTCGCTCACACTGTTGAGGACGGGGTGTTTAGATACTGTAGCCAGTGCCAGGGGGCTGACAAAGGCTTCTGCGGCTGCGGTAGTTATGACCTTGACTTCTGCCCCTGCTTTTATGAGCAGGCGCACCAAATGGGGCGTCTTGTAAGCGGCTATGCTGCCTGTAATGCCCAGTATTATTTTTTTGTCTTTAAGACTCACCAATATTTGTGATTTATGGTTTTTGATTTTCGATCTAACAAATTTACGCTCATTTCTTCAATACCATATAAATAACAATATAAGCCAGGGCAGACATTAACAAAATGACGATAATGGCCAACCAGCTCCATGGGTTGTCTTTTATGTCTCTGCGTTTCTTCTTTTTGCCCAAAAGCTCTTTTCTAAGGCCATAATTGAGGCTGTCGACTGTTTTGCGGGTTTCTTCGGGACTGAGGGTTTGCAGACCTTCTACGGCGTCGCCTTCCATACCTTCCTCAGCCAGCCACTGTTCTACCTCATGCTGTTCTTCAGGGTTCAAACGACCCTCCAGGTAAGCCAGCAGCTTATCGTCGGGCAATTTGCCGTTATTGCTTTTTAATATTTCATTCAGTTCGCTCAAACTTATCTATCTTTTTTAGCCAGTTTCTTTAACAATATAGCTTTTAAATTCCTTTTTCCGTTTTGTATGTAGCTCTTTACTTGCAGGAAGCTATAGCCTGTCTGCTGCATGATCTGCTGGTAGCTTTTTTTCTGCAGATAGAATTGCTCTATGGTGGTTTTCTGGTCTGTGTTCAGTTCTTCCAGTGACTGTTTCATCTGTTCCAGGCTGTACTCTTGCCATGCTATTGCTTCTTTGTCTGTAGCCTCGGCTTCGGGCAGTTCCAGCAGGGCTTCTTCGACTGCTTTGTGATGCCTGTCCCGGAGTAATTGCAGGCAATGGTTGCGCATGAGTATATAGAGCCAGCCTTTGAAATTCCTGAATTCTTCGCCATGCATATTGCTCAGCACTTTGAGGAAAACCTGCTGCACGGCATCGTGGGCCTGATCCTTGTCTTTAAGGTATTTCATGGCCACACCAAAGAGCAGCATGGTATAGCGTTGCAGCAGGTGGCCCAGCCATTCGTTATTATTGCTGCTTTTGTATGCCTGCAATAATTCTTCATCTGTTAGTTTGGTATGTTGGCTCTGCTGTTGCAAATAAGCTATCTTATATTAAAGATGAGAAAAGTTAAGGATTCCATATGAGTTAATTCGCTAAATGGTTAATAGGTTAATTAGGTTCTGGTTAATATGGTCTCATTTTGGCCTTTTAGCAGCGATAGCAAAGGGTGAGACCATGTCATTTTAAGAAGGAAAGTATTTTCCGCTTTTTTCCGTTTTGTTTCCGCTTTTTTCCTCAGTTTTCATCTGATGGATTTTATGCATATTTTTAAATTATTGATTTACACTGTTTTAATTTTTTACAGAAGTACTTTTTCCGCTTTCCCAAAAATCAAAAAAAATTATTCAGGTCATTTTTGATTTTAATGGAGTTGCCGCCTTCGGACAGGCAGGCATGAGAGAAGTTCCGCAATAAAAAAAATATAATATCTAAATTTTCCCGCTGATATTTGCTGAAAGTTTGCGCAGAAAAACGCAGAGGCCAGGAGTTTAATTCTTATGAAAGATCGTTGCACAAAATGGCACTTTATTGCACAATTTTTGCACAAAAATGGCACAAAAGTTGCACAAA
>CAIYVS010000090.1 GCA_903929655.1 uncultured Bacteroidota bacterium
CTTTTATGGTGGGGGGATTAGCAAATGTTCAATTAATTGCAGCAACTTCTATGTGATTAAAAGATATGGAACCTAATTACCCTTGTAATGTTAATTAATGCTAAAATAGGGGCCAATCTCTATGTTTTATGGCTTTCTTTAATACTTTTGCCACGCAATCAGCAATATGAGAAAAGCAGCCCTGCTTCTTTATACGCTTTTTCTTCTCACTTTTGTTTCACAGGTAAACTATAGTGAGACAGGGAATTTTCTGTATGCAGGGATTAGTAATTCCCAATCTGTTCAAAATGAGGTAAACTATAAAGGAAGCAGCTTTAAGTTGGGTGCTTTTGCGAAAGCTACAAAGCATACCAATCCGAAGTCCCTGATACGGATTAAAGCCCTTAATGAGAACGCCTTTTTAGCCGGCACAACATTCCATATCAGGATATTATCTTTTCCTACATATACTCTCTTTTTTTCTTTTTATAAATCTTATAAAAGCGATGGAACTCATGGTTCCAATTTGCTTCGGGGCCCGCCGATATATACTGCTTAATTCCTACTATTAATTTCGCATTTATATATATATTGTAATTCTAAACAGGCGTTTGCCGATGGAATCAAGTTCCAATGGATAAAAATATTATAAGATATCCCTTTAAGGGATTTACAATAATTGTTTTGACAATTATCGGTGTGCTTTTGTGTACCGCTGTACCGCTAAGCGCACAGGTGCTGAATTTATATGATGCCGTAAATAAGACCATAGCTTATTATCCTTTGCTGCAACAACGGGAAGCAGAAGTAGCGGCAAACAAGGCACATATCAGCACTGTGAATGGCAATCGTTTGCCATCACTTAAATTAATGGAAGAAGCCACCGGCGGAACATCTAATAGTTTGCCCGGAGGTTATTTCAGCATGAGTACTGTTCCGTCAACTTCAGGGTCTGTGAGAGCAACTGAAAAAAACAATGTATCGTCAGGTAATATAGCTGTTTCCTATATGAATTGGCAGTTTTATACATTCGGGTACTATCATGCACAAACTAAAGAAGCCAGAGCACAATTAGCCAGTACACAAGCTGTGTATAATGCTGACAAATACCTGCTTACGGAAAATGTAATCTCTGTTTATCTGGACTTGTTGAAAAAATACAGGCTTCTGCAAATAGAAAGGGAAAATGTAGACAGGGTAGGCACTATTTTTAATGCAATAAAGGCTACTGTAGTTAGCGGATTAAAGCCGGGTGTAGATAGTTCTACTGCCAGTGCCGAATATTCCAAGGCCAGGATTGCTTATATACAAGCATTGAATGACTATATGTATGGCCAGGTAGCTATGTCGTCTTTTACCGGTTTGGATACTTCCCAGGTTAGGCCGGATACAAGCGTTTTTGTGCCGGGATTTCTTTCGAAGATATATATGTTTCAACCAATAGACAGCATTAATCTGAACCACCCACTGTTGGATATTTACCAGAAGCAGTATGAACAACAATTGGCCAATCTCAATACTGTTTCAAAAAAATACCTGCCAAAATTATCTATGGAAGGGGCCGGATGGGTGAGGGGTTCAAGCATATCGCCTACTGATGTATATTCCAACAATCTGACTGATGCCATGCTTTACAGCCGCTCTAATTACCTGGTGGGCCTTACTGTTTCATATAACGTATTCGATCTGAAACACAGGCATGATGAGATGGTAGAGGGACGTTATAAGGTAAAAGCCCAGCAATCAGCTTTACAAAATGAACAGTTGAACCTGAACAGGTTGTTGCAGCAAACGAATAGCGCCTACTCGAGTACAGTGCAAAAGCTGAACGAATTGCCTTTTGAGCTTCACTCATCACAAGAGGCATATGGGCAGCAAATAGCATTATATCGTTCAGGATTGAATACACTCATAGATGTGACCAACTCGCTGTATGTATTGAAGCAGACAGAAACAGATGTAATATTGGCACAGGATGATTTACTCCAACTGCTATATATGAAAGCCGGCCTTAGCAATCAACTGGACATTTTTTTACAAAATTTTAAACAATAGATAATGAGCTTAGTATCAGCATCGCTAAAGCGGCCGATCACCCTGATAGTAATTATATCGGCGGTGTTCCTGGGCTCTATTCTGGCGGTCAAAACCATACCAATAGATATATTTCCCAAACTAAATCTACCTACTATTTATGTTATAGAGCCATACGGAGGTATGACGCCGCAACAAATGGAGGGATTTTTCGCGACCCGTTTGCAGGACCAGTTCCTGTATGTTAACGGGATCAAAAACATATCGAGTAAAAACATCCAGGGGCTAACCATTCTGAAGCTTACATTCTTTGAGTCTACGGACATGGCAGAAGCCTCTGCGGAAGTAGCACTACAGGTGAACAGGGCTATGAAATTCTTCCCGCCGGGAGCGCTTCCGCCCCAAGTGGTGCGCTTTGACGCGTCTTCATTACCGGTAGGAGAATTGGTTTTCAATTGCCCTGACAGGACCCTGGATGAAATTCATGATCTTGCTGTGACAAGGGTAAGACCTTTGTTTGCTTCTGTACCAGGTTTGTCTGCGCCGCCGCCGGTAGGGTCTAACTCGCGAACGGTGGTAGTGGATATCGATCCTGACAAAATGCGCAGCGCCAACCTGACACCAGATGAGATAGTGAGCGCAATAGCCAAAAACAACGTGATGACCCCTTCGGGAAATATCCGCATCGGGAACAAGATGTATATGACTACGCTGAACTCTCTGGAAAAAGAAGTGGTAGATTTTGGTGATATACCACTGAAATCGGACGCGACGAATGCCATTTTTATTAAAGATATTGGCAAGGTGAGCGATGCTGCAGATGTGACCGTTGGCTATGCACTGGTAAACGGCAAGCGGTCTGTTTATATACCTGTTGTAAAAACATCGGACGCATCCACCTGGGATGTAGTGCAAAAATTGAAGGCTAAGATACCCGAAATGCAGAGCCTTTTGCCCGACGATATTCGCATCTCTTACGAATTTGACCAATCAGTGTTTGTTATCAATGCGGTCAAGAGCCTTTTATCTGAAGGCATCATAGGGGCCATCCTGACCGGTCTCATGGTGTTGATCTTTCTCCGGGATTGGAGAAGTTGTATTGTGGTTGTGATCACGATACCGGTATCCATTATAGTTGCATTGTTGTGTTTGAAATTGGCAGGGCAAACCATCAACCTGATGACACTAAGTGGCCTTGCGTTGGCCATAGGTATTTTGGTTGACCAGGCTACGGTGACTATTGAGAATATTCACCAGCACCTGGAAATGGGCAAAAACAAAAAGCAAGCGATCTATGATGCCTGTACGGAAATTGCATTTCCATTATTGCTTATCCTGCTGTGTATCATCGCCGTTTTTGCGCCTTCATTTGTGATGCAGGGAGTGCCCAAGGCTTTGTTTTTACCACTGTCGCTTTCCATAGGGTTTGCAATGATCGTGTCGTTTTTGCTGGCCCAAAGCCTGGTGCCCATTATTTCCAATTGGCTTTTAAAGCAGGAGCGTTACCAGTATAAACACGGAAAAGAACATGCTCATGCGGGATTGGCGCTGGATAACGCTGAAGTATCGGAGATACAAGGGCATATGAAAGAAGAAGAAGCCGAGCCTGAAAAGAATGATTTTTTTGAAAGGATAAAAATGAATTTCAAGCAGCGGCTGGAAAAAATGATGCGCTCTTATAAGCGTAATGTTTCCGTTTACATAGTCTCTGTATTGCTGTTAGTGGCCTTGGGTGCCTGGTGGATAGGCAAGGATATTTTGCCTAAAATAAATAATGGTGAGTACCAGATCAGGTTAAGCCTGCCAGATGGAACCCGGCTGGAACGCTCGGAAGATATGGTGCATACGGTACTAGGTCTGCTGGATTCCCTTACCAATAATCATGTCGCGATCAGCTCGGCCTATGTAGGACAGGTGCCCAGTACCTATGGGACATTGAATTTGTATGTATTCAACAGCGGAAGCCAGCAGGCTACCTTGCAGGTGCAATTGGATGAGGATTTCAAAATGAATAAAGATAAGTTCCAGGATATGGTGAGGGACGCCATTAAGAATAAAATGCCTGACGTGACACTTTCATTCGAACCGATAGATCTTACAGAAAAGATGATGAGCCAGGGTGCCCTTACGCCTATAGAAGTGCGGGTTGGTGGAAAGGACATGAAGAATATAGAAGAATATGCTGACAAACTGGTTGACGGTTTGAAGGCTATTCCTTTTATGCGCGATGTGCACATACAGCAACCACTGAGGTTTCCAGTCATCAATATTACGCTGGACCGCCTGAAAGTGGCGCAAATGGGATTGGATATGAAAGAACTGGCAAGGTCTGTGACGGCTGTTACATCTTCCAGCCGGTTTACTGAAAAAAACCAGTGGCTGGATGAAAACAGTGCTTACACTTTCCAGGTGCAGGCGCAGGTGCCGGAGTATATTATGAATGAGTTGTCTGACCTGAAAGAGACGCCTATCTATAGCGGCCAGACAAAACTACTACTACAGGACGTGGCCACTTTTAGTACCAGCTTTATGCCCGGCGAATATGACCGCAGCGGGCCACGACGTTTTGTAACGGTAAGCGCCAACTTGTATAAAAAGGACCTGAAAAGCGGTACGGATGCTGTGAACAAAACCATCGCGTCTATCGGCAAACTACCTAAAGGTATGGTGATGGACGTAAAAGGTATGTCTAACCTGCTTACAGAAACCCTGGACAGCCTGCAAGGCGGATTGCTTTTTGCGATTTTTATCATCTTTATTATTCTTGCCGCCAATTATCAATCCTTTAAAGCTGCGCTGGCTGTGCTCTGCACGATACCTGCGGTGTTATTAGGTTCCATTATCATCCTGTTACTTACCGGGGCCACATTGAATCTCCAGTCCTACATGGGTATTATTATGTCAACCGGGGTATCTGTGGCTAACGCCATCCTTATTGTTACGAATGCAGAGCGCCTGCGTATAGAGTATAACAATGACGTAACGAAGGCCGCCATAGTGAGCGCATCTGTAAGGTTAAGGCCCATCCTGATGACCAGTCTTGCCATGATAGCCGGTATGATACCCATGGCAAGCGGCCTGGGAGAAGCCGGAGACCAAACCGCACCGCTGGGACGTGCCGTGATAGGCGGTCTTATCGCATCCACATTTGCAGCCTTGTTTATTGTGCCCCAGTGCTATGCATGGCTTATGAAAAGTTCCTCTTTACAATCACCATCATTATTACCCGATTCTGTAAATTAAGATAGTATATGTATAATAAAATAAAATTATCACTTCTGTTTTTGCTTGCTGCCTTTTGCGCTTCAAGCTGCCATACCGCCGACGCGAATAAAACGGCCAACTCAATAAAAAAAGAAGAGTGCAGGTTGCTGGTGTTGGCGCCACACACCATAAGCTCGCAGGTGAAACTGCCGGGCGTATTGCAACCATTTGAGTTCGTTCAGATATTTCCGAAATTGAATGGTTTTGTAAAAGACGTTTTTGTGGACAGGGGCTCTGTTGTGAAAAAGGGCGCACTGCTCATCAGAATGGAAGCGCCGGAACTGGAACAGAAAGTGTCGGCCTCGAAGCTGAAATATGCACAGGCCCATGCCATGTACCTGACCAGCAAGGACCGGTATATGCGTTTGCTGGAAACCAGTAAGACGCCCGGCACTATCTCTCCCTACGATCTCTCTGCCGCCGCCTCTAAAATGGCGGGTGACAGCGCAACCTCGCAAGGTGAGTATGCCAACTACAAAGCCGAAGAAGATATGTACGCTTACCTGAAAGTCGTGGCGCCCTTTGATGGCGTTATTACAGAACGTAATGTACACCCCGGCACATTGGTGGGACCGGGTTCTGATGCCAGTAAACCGATGCTGGTATTGCAACAGCAGTCGAAATTGCGTCTTGTAATCAATGTTCCGGAACAGTTTAGCGCGCAGATAAAAGATGGCCAAGTGGTGCATTTCAAAGTGAATGCTCTACAGGGACAGGATTTTTCCGGCACCATTTCACGCTCGTCAGGAAACCTGAGCAGCAATTTCCGATCTGAGACCATAGAGGTGGATGTGTCCAATGCTAAAAATATCTTTAAGCCGGGCATGTATGCGGAAGCGGTATTGCCGGTGAATGGCAGCGCCAATGCTTTTGTGGTACCCAAA
This sequence comes from uncultured Bacteroidota bacterium, assembly GCA_903929655.1. Lineage (GTDB taxonomy): Bacteria > Bacteroidota > Bacteroidia > Chitinophagales > Chitinophagaceae > JABDGU01. The sequence goes on from CAIYVS010000090.1 coordinate 6,162, forward strand.
TCGGCAGTAGTAGCCACTACTGAGAAGAAATATGTGATACTGGCTAATAATGGCATTAGTAAATGGGTGGATATAACCGAGGGTAACCAGGAAAACGACTCAACAGAAGTATTCGGTGCGCTGCATGACGGTGACAAAATTGTACAGGATGCTTCCTACCAGATAAAGGACGGGGCTAAGCTATAACTAGGCAAGCACTTCGTCTTTCCCGAGTTCCGTTAGTTTGATGACATTATTGTCACCAACATAATAAGATATAAGGCCGGATTGTTCCAAAGCAAGGATATGCGAGGACAACTGGCCTTTGTCTATATTAAATTCGGCTACAAGGGTATCTATATGAAGGAGGGGGCTTTGGGTTTCGTAGGAATTGCTTATTTCCTGTATCTTCAAATGAACCTGTTTGGGAGTGACCATGCGACAAATATACTGAATCAAATTGCGACGGGCTAATATATTATTATGAAATGCAATTAAATGCGCAAGTGCCTAAATAATAATATATATTAATGGCCCATCTTTTAGCAGCACTTATTTTTTACTTATTCATATCTACCAACCAGGTACCATTCTGTTTTATTAAGAGCAGCGTTTTATCTTTTGGTGTCTGTAGTTGTTTCGTCATTTGCAGTCTTACTCATATTTTTTATTGGACTTCGCTATTTTTC
>CAIYVS010000091.1 GCA_903929655.1 uncultured Bacteroidota bacterium
CATCTAAGAGAATTAAATCCAGAAGATCCTGCGGTATATGATTATGCATTGTTTGGTTTGGGAATGGCAGAAAGATTTTAGATCTCAAGCAACTCCCTTCCAACACTTTTTTATTCCCCCAGAATACCACCACAAAGGCATCCGGCAACAAAACCATGGAAGTGGTTTTACCTGCCTATAGTTTTTATTTTGCTGTTTTTGATTCGATCCTCAATATACTTTTTCAATTCTTCAAAAGTCATATTTTGAGTTTCTGCGCTGATTTTATCGCGAATTTCACGCATCATTTTTACAGCATCAAAGTTTTTTTCTTTTTTATCAGTCTTCATATTTTACCAGGTCTTTGGGGCTTCTGATCTCAATAATTTGATACCCTAAACGCAAATTTATGGAATTATATCCTTTTATTCTGTCAAGGTTTACAATATGCTTAAAATTCCAGCTTGCCAGAACATCTACTTTGTTTATGGTAGCCACAGCAATATGACGACAGTCTTCTAAACTTGTTTTACCAACTACTTTTTCGAGAATATAGCTATCTGCAAGTTCAATGGCCTCTTTGGTCAATAAAACTCTTTCGAACTTGTTTGCAGGATATTTCAAAAGAAGTTCCCTAACATGGTAGGGCGCATCTATGAGTTCCAAATCCAGCAGGTCGGAAATGACAAAAACTATTTCATTGTTTTCAAGTCGTTGAAATAGTTTTTGCGTTGCTTCTTTGAATTCTTCATCAAAGTAACCACCAACAACCGAAGTATCGATATAAATCCTCAGTTTCATTTTGAAATATAAATATACTCAAATTATTTATAGCCAATTATTCGTAGTTCGATTCACATCTTTAAATAACAAACTCATCCTCCAGCACTTCCCTTTTCTCAGGCACATACTCTACAAAAGCATCCGGTAACAAAACAATAGAAGTGTTTTTTTGCTTCCACCAATCATTTTCTGCAAGTTTTGAAAAATGCAGGATACCTGTTACAGAGCATCGGCTCTCATTGCTGCTCCATTCTTCTATTTTTTCAAACAGGCTATGGGGCACATTATACAGCTTATCAAAGCTCACATAAACACGCAGGTAAAAATCATGACTTAGTTCCGTAGGGGCTGAATTGTATAATTTTTTGTACTCGTATTTGTAATCATATCTCAAAGCAGAAAGGTCACTTAACACTGCTGAGGTAGTAGGGTAGCCACCCGCGCCCTTGCCATAAAAGAACTGTTTATCTGCCAGCCCGCTTTCCACGATCACTCCATTGTACTCGTTCTTTACATTGTAAAGCTGGTTATCCTTTTTCAGGAATTGTGGCAATACAAAGGCGGCAATAGTTCCATCTTCCAGTTTTTTAGCCTGTGCAACAAGCTTTATCTCATAACCCTTCTCCTTTGCAAATCGGGCGTCTTGCTCATGTATTTGATGAATGCCGGTATGCACTAAAGTTCCTGGTTCAGTAACAATCCCAAAAGCATGTGTCAATAATATAGTAAGCTTATTGACTGCATCTATACCCTCTATATCCAGTGCCGGATTACTTTCTGCAAAGCCTTTTTCCTGTGCCAGCTTTAATGCGCTGTTAAAATCAAGACCATCTTCAGATATGCGTGTAAGTATATAGTTGGTAGAGCCGTTTACGATACCGCTAATCCCCTGTAAGAGATCATTATCATAATATTCCTCCAGGTTCCTGATAACGGGAATACTGGCACAACAGGCAGATTCGTAGAGGAAAGGAGTCTGAAATTGTTTTTGCAGACCCAGCAATTCTGTTTGATGTTCAGCAATCATTTTTTTATTGGCGCTAACCACAGCTTTTTTATTGCTTAATGCGCTGCTAACAATACGATATGCAGCATCTGCGTCATCTATCAACTCTACGATGACATTGATATCATTATTATTCAACAGGAGTTCAGGATTGTCAGTAAATAGATCCGTAGGCGCATTTCTTTTTTTATCAAGGTGCTTGATACACACTTTTAGTATCTCCGCATTTAGAGAAGTATTATTTTGCAATACATGGTATAGACTTTCGCCCACTACCCCAAAGCCAAACAGGCCGATCTTTAATTTTCTTTGATTAGACATTTTGTAATTTTTTTATTGTTAAACATTTATGTACTCCCGTCATTGCGAGGAACGAAGCAATCTCACGAAATGAGGAACTGTACTACCGCACCTTTATTATGAAAAATTTATTGAAACCGTGCAATCTCAACAATGTTTTTGGAATTTAAATTTTTCGATTTGGAATTTCCCAAGGCGGCATCAATATCCTTTATTAAGTCAAATACATCCTCCAGTCCCACACTCAGGCGAATCAGGCTATCAGCTACCCCGGCAGCCCGGCGTTTTTCAGTGGGTATAGATTTATGAGTCATAGTAGCGGGGTGGCATAATAAACTTTTCACTCCGCCTAAACTTTCTGCCAGTTTAAATAGTTGCGTACCACATACAACACTCTTTGCAGCTTCAGTAGTATCTTCTTTCAGGGTAAAAGATACAATACCACCAAAACCTCCGTTCTGTTGTTTTGCGGCTATTTTATGATTAGGATGCGTGCTCAATCCGGGGTAATAAACTTTATCTACAGCAGGATGGTACTCTAAGAACTCAGCCACTTCCAGTGCATTTTTGCAATGCTGCTGCACACGCAGGTATAAGGTTTCTATACCGCGAATCACCAGCCAGCTATCGTGCGGGGACAGTATAGCGCCACTTGCATTTTGTATGAATTTGATCTGCTCACCCAGTTCCTTTGTTTTGGTCACCACCAGGCCTGCTATCAGGTCGCTATGCCCGCCCAGGTATTTTGTGGCGCTGTGTACAACAATATCAGCACCCAGCTTTATAGGTTGTTGTAAAGCAGGCGACGCAAAAGTGCTGTCTACGCACAGAAGTATATTGTGTTGCCTGGCAACAGCCGCTATTGCTTCAATATCACTGATCTTTAAGGTGGGGTTGGTAGGTGTTTCCAGCCATATCAGTTTTGTTTGTGCAGTGATACTATCAACAACATTGGCCACATCAGTAGTATCAACATAATTGATCTTGATACCAAACTTGCTGTAAACATGAGTGAACAATCGGAACGCCCCGCCATATATATCATCCACAGCCAGTATCTCGTCACCACTTTGTAAGAGTTTTACAACTGCATCAATAGCAGCAAGGCCGCTGGCAAAGGCTGCTCCGGTTGTGCCGCCTTCCAGCTCTGCAATTATTTTTTCCAGTGCGGCACGTGTGGGATTATTGCTGCGGGCGTAATCATAGCCCTTATTCACACCCGGCTCTTCCTGCACAAAAGTGGATGTCTGGTAAATGGGTACAGATATGGAACCTGTAAGTGGATCAACCGGGATGCTGTGGATCAGTTCTGTTGCTTTGCTCATTTTTGGTGTTTTATGTTTTTAAAAAATTGTTTACAATTTCTTAGATACACTTACCAAAAAAGACTATCGGAAAAGCTTTTAAGCACCCTTGTATAGGGGCAATAAAAAAGCTCCACCGACAAATCAGAGGAGCTTGAGTATTGTTAGGCCTGTATAAAATACAGGATTTTCAAAACTATTTCATCTGACTTATCTGTCCCGAATTTCCCGGGATGGAATTAGCACCAGCTCCCTGCTTGCGCGGGGGAGGTTGCTAAGGCTTCATTGGGCCATAACCCTCTGCCTTTCTTGATAAGTAATCTCAAAGAACTGCTGCAAAGATATAAACCTGAAAACTAATTTTCCAAATCTTTTTTCAAAAAAAAATTTCTGGCTTCTTCATTTCTTTCATAAATCAGGTCAACGCACAGGATATTTTTCTTTGATTTTAAACGCAGGAAGATCAGTTTTCTTACTACTATTCAAGTCCATAAGCTACTCATCAGCAGATACTAAGGTCTGGAATCAGCCCCAAACTCTTTACATACTGTTAATTAGTATTCACTGGCCTTCAATTCCTTAGCTTGCTCGCTTAATTTAATTAACTTGCAGCCCCGTCATATATAAAAGAATGCAATTACCAGTAGGCAAAAAAGTATATTTCGCATCCGATTTTCATCTCGGTATCCCCGATGCTGCCAGTAGTAAGGAGCGGGAAAAACGCATCTGCAGGTGGCTCGATCAAATAAAAAAGGATGCATACTGCCTGTATTTGGTTGGCGACCTTTTTGATGCATGGATGGAGTACAAGAACGTAGTGCCCAAAGGCTA
>CAIYVS010000092.1 GCA_903929655.1 uncultured Bacteroidota bacterium
GTTCGAATCCGATACAACACTTCTTGTTTTTTTGAGATGGTTGACAATTAAAAAGGGAGAAGAAGATGAAAACGGATGATGAGTTGAACAAAAAAACAAACATAGAAACGGTCATGGCGAAGGAAATAAAGGTATCATTATCGGATTTTATCAAGATATCCCTGACATTGTCAATTGCAGTTCCTTTATCTGTAAGATGCGTTATGATGGCTATTTTTTCGTACAAAATAAGCAATATATAAAGCAGCAACTCAAATGCGATCATACCGATGCTTAACAGTATAAGGAGTATGCTATAAATATTAAGCGACAGCATAAGATGCTCAACATAATACCTGTGTTGTGTGAAATAAAGTAAACTCAATAAAACAGAAAACACAATAACCATACAAATAATGAGTATTTCGGCATGTTCTTTAATTTTGTGATTGAACTCCCTTTCATATTCATTATAGCTTATACCGGTTTCTTTAATTTTATTTTCAATCATTGGCTGAATCCAGTTATGGTTCCGGCCCTGCATTTGCAAACTAAGCGGTGTAGTAAAGGTGTTAACAGATGGAAGCAATAAATAGATCAGGTTTACTATGATGAAAAGACGTATCGGGTTGATATAGTTTTTTCTATGCCCTCGTATAAATTCTTCAGTTAAATAAGCCGGTTTGGAAAGGAGGTATTTGAAACTCCTGAAAAAACGGGAATCAAAATGAGTGAATTCATGAAATGAATGCTCAATAAAATGCCATACGGTAAAGTCGTGCTTATGTTCTTTTTTTTGCCCGCAGTTGCTGCAGAATGGTCCGCTCAATTCTGCACCGCAATTTGTACAGCCCGGTTTTTCTGCGGTTTGTGCAAGCGTTACAGGCGCTGATGGCTTGCCGAAAAAGAAGTTCAGGAACCTGTTCATCAATGACTAAAGGATATGTGGTAAAAATAGTGTTTTATTCAAATAATGCTATAAATATCAGGACCTGGTGTGTAGAAGGCTGATTTTTTGAAAACGTATGGTCTTTTAAAGACAGCGGAAGCCTTTTCTAAAATACATCATACAGATATTATTTTTGTTAATTACTTTACCGCGAGAATTATTTTTACTATATTTCAAAAACTTTTTGAAAAGCCATTAAAGAATCTACGAGGTAAAACAGCATATGATGAAACCAGCTTTACTTTACTCAGTCTTATTTGTTACTCTTTTTATTGTATCTGCATCTTGTACCAAAACTGCAAATACTGCCACCAGCAATACTGGTCCTTATATCTTTATGAAGAGCAGTCTACACAAGACTTTGGCCAACAGCGATACCGCCTTATACCAGCCGTGGATCTCGGATTTAACCGTTGCAACAGCATTTTATCCCAGTGTTACTTTTATGGGTTCTAAAACCCGCGATTCGAAAAACGGTAAAGCCGGCCAATTTATCAGTTTCACTATCAAAGATTACCCTGGTTTTCATAAGAATCCAGATAGCTCTTATATTAATCCTGCCGGTACTACTTTCACTATTGATGGTGTAAATGTAAGCGGTTACTGGTCGCCTGACGGTGTTAATAAAGTAGTGGCTACAAGTGGTACCATAACCTTAACAAATGGTACGCCTCAAAGCGCGACGGGTTCATTTTCCCTGTTTTTTGCTGATGGTACTTATACTGAGGGTGATGCAACTACCAATACATTTGGTGTATTGTGGTAGGATAGTTCAGGAATTTATATAGATATTATTTCGGGGCTGATGCAATCAGGCTTTTAATTTCATTTTTTTCATTAACTCTTCCAGCCTTTCCTTTTCATTCAGTGATACTGCCAGGATGATCTTCCATTTATTATTCTTATCAGTTTTTAAAATATACTGATAATCATAATTATAAACCGGCTGATTTAAACCATCAAAATATTTCCAGTTCACTTTTGTACTGATCACATTATCAGTCCATAAATGACGTGTCCATACTTCTGTGCGGATATGAGCAATACCCAATTGTTTAAAAAAACGCAGGGAATGCCCCAGTAAACCTTCCAGCCTGCTGGCTTCTGAAAAAGTGGTGGACGAATCCTCTGATATAATGGTGCATGGAACCTGGAAATGGTTCACAATAAGCTTAATATCTCCTTTTTCAAGGGCATTTGCGTAAGATTCAAAAAAATTATTAATCATGTTGTAATGCAGTTCCGGCGGGCGAAAATAGGCTATTCTGGTTAGCAGAAAATGAATAAAATGACATTTTTCCTGTACTAATTCGTAAAATAAGATTGGTCTGATTATTTTTGGCTTCAAATCGGGAATATTTTGAAGACCCTGCTGGACAATAAACAACTCAATATAACGCTGCAGCGGTTGGCTCACCAATTGGTAGAAAACCATTTGAATTTCAAAGAAACAGCCATTATAGGTATACAACCAAGAGGTGTATGGCTATCAGACCGTATTGCGCAGATGGTAAAGAACATTACTGCCAACAAGCGCATAGATTATGGCAAGCTGGACATCACTTTTTACCGGGATGATGTGCACCAGACCCGCGATATACAGGTGCCTTCGCAAACCGATATATCCTTCAGCGTGCAGGACAGGAATGTGATACTGATAGATGATGTGTTGCACACAGGGCGAACCATACGGGCCGCAATGGATGCCCTGATAGATTTCGGAAGGCCACGCAACGTGGAACTGATGGTTTTGATAGACCGGCATTTCAGCCGGGAATTACCTATACAACCGGACTACGTGGGCCAGACCATAGATACTATTATAACGCAGAAAGTAAAAGTTTACTGGGCTGAAAAAGATAATAAAGATGAAGTAGTGCTAATTGATTAATAAAAAATAAACAACAGTACATGTCGCTTTCGGTAAAACATCTGTTAGGCATTAAAGAACTCAACAGGGAGGATATTGAACAAATATTCTTAACAGCTGATAATTTTAAACAGGTATTGCAGAGGCCAATTAAAAGGGTGCCTACATTAAGAGATACCACTGTTGTTAATCTTTTTTTCGAAAACTCGACACGTACCCGTCTTTCATTTGAATTGGCAGAAAAGCGCCTGAGTGCAGATACCATCAATTTTGCAGTTTCTAATTCTTCAGTATCAAAAGGCGAAACCCTGATAGATACAGTAAATAATATTCTTGCTATGAAGGTGGATATGGTGGTGATGCGGCACTCTGCCAGCGGTGCACCCTGGTTCCTTTCACAGCATGTTGATGCGAGCATCATCAATGCCGGCGACGGTACTAACGAGCATCCTACACAAGCTTTGCTGGATGCTTATTCTATAAGAGAAAAACTGGGAGACCTGAAAGGGAAGCACATTACCATCGTTGGTGATATTATGCACTCAAGAGTGGCATTGAGCAATATATTTTGCCTGAACAAACTGGGCGCAGAAGTAACAGTGTCTGGCCCGCCAACGTTGATACCCAAACATATTGAAGCACTTGGTGTAAGGGTAGAGTATAACCTGAAAAAAGCCCTGGAATGGTGCGATGTAGCAAATGTATTGCGGATTCAACTGGAACGCCAGCACAAACCATTATTCTCTACATTGCGTGAATATGCACTCTACTATGGTGTAAATAAACAGATGCTTGACAGCCTGGGAAAAGAAATTCTTATCATGCATCCCGGCCCCATAAACAGAGGAGTGGAAATCAATTCGGATGTAGCAGACAGCAAACAGTCCATCATACTTGACCAGGTGGAGAATGGAGTTGCAATACGAATGGCGGTTATATACTTGCTTTCGGGTAAGAGAGATATGGGAGACTAAATATATTTATGATTGATTATTTGTGATTTAATATTTGTCATTGTAAACAAATCATGAATCAAATTCCGCAGTTCAAAAATCAAATCGTATCTTTGCAGACTGTCTTTTAAAATAATTATTTACAAATTTTAGAATATGTCATCAACCTGGTTTCGTCGTATTAAGCAAGGTATATTGACCAGTACGCATGAGAAGAAAGAGGCGCCGGACGGATTATGGCACAAATGCCCTGAATGCAAGACCACGACTACGGTAAAGGAGTTGCAGGACAATATGTACGTATGCCTGAAATGTAATTACCATAACCGTATCAATGCAGCAGAATATTTCGACATACTCTTTGATAATAAGGAATACGAATTACTGTTCGATAATATTGTTTCGAAGGATTTCCTGGGATTTGTAGATATCAAGCCCTACAAAAAACGCCTGGAGGATGCTGTGCGCACTACGGGGCTAAAGGATGCCATGAGTGTGGGACTGGGCAATTTGAACAATAAGGCTATTGTGATAGCCTGCATGAACTTTAATTTCATTGGTGGTTCCATGGGTTCTGTAGTGGGTGAGAAGATATGCCGTTCTATTGATTATTGCATTGCCAATAAATTGCCATTCCTGCTAATTTCAAAATCAGGTGGGGCGCGCATGATGGAAAGTGCTTTTTCTCTGATGCAAATGGCCAAGACGTCAGCAAAACTTACCCGTTTATCAAAAGCCGGATTGCCTTATATTTCTTTAATGACCGATCCTACAACTGGCGGTGTTACGGCATCATATGCCATGCTTGGTGATATTAACATAGCTGAGCCTAATGCGTTAATCGGGTTTGCCGGACCAAGGGTTATTAAAGAGACTATAAAAAAAGATCTTCCCGAAGGATTTCAACGCTCGGAATTTTTGCTGGAGCATGGCTTCCTCGATTTTATTGTTGACCGTAAGAACCTGAAGTATAAACTGGACCTGGTGATCAACTGGTTTATGAAATAGTAATTAAAAATTCCAAATTCCAAGCCTTAATTTGATTTGCCTGAAAATATTTACATAAAGAACCGTTCTGCCAGCTTTGAGTATGCTATTGAAGATAAGCTTACTGCAGGCATAGTATTGTCGGGTTCTGAGATAAAATCTGTAAGGAATGGCAAGGTAAGCTTTAATGATTGTCACGCTTTTTTCAGCAAAGGTGAGCTATGGATCAAGAACCTGCATATTGCCGAATATGTAAATGCGGGTTATGCAGGCCATATGGTGGTGCATGACCGCAAGCTGCTGTTGCAAAAAAAAGAGCTAAGGAAATGGGAGGCTAAGGTGAAAGAAAAAGGGCTTACCATTATACCTCTGAGCATGTATGTAAACGATAAAGGTTTTGTTAAACTGGATATAGGTCTTGCTAAGGGCAAAAAGCATTACGACAAACGCGAAAGCATCAAATCGCGGGATGTGGAAAGGGAGATGAAACGGTATTTGAAGTAAGGTTTATCAAAACGATTGAAAACACTAACAACGACGAAAATATAAAGTTATTATTGTAGTTTTCACAAGCAGACTCTTGCTCGTAATAGACATAGTGCTAAGCTTCGGGCCCGTAGAGAATATTTTAATATTTCTATTTTCTAAAATTCGAAAAAATGAACCTTGATGACCAGATAAAAATTGCTGAACGTGATAAAAATTTGGCAGAAATTCAAAAATTACTAGCTGAGCGTGATAAATTATATTTCGAATTAGAAGAAACAAAAAAAGAAAGTAAAAGAAAATGGTTTAAAAAAAATGCATTCAAGCAGAGCATATTATTGGGACTAATAGGTATTGGATTTTTAGGATTTTATATTACGTATGCGGTTATTCCTGCTTTCCAAGTTGAATCGTTACATTATAAGCTAGAGAATGAAAAAAAAGCTGATTCCCTTTATAAAAAACAAAAAAAAATAGATAGCGAAGATTCTACATTACAAATTACCATTCGTAATACAGACTCTTTTAAATCTGAACTTTTAATTAAGGAGATTCAATTTGATTCATTGCAAAAGTCTAGGCATAAGTTGGATTCAAGTGTTCAAATCATTATTAATGAATATAAAAAGGACTTATCACTAAAAAACCAAAAGTTAAAGAATGCTGTTGTGTTGCTTGAAGAAAACAAAAAAAACTATGATAAGCATAAAGCTCTTTATGACCTGAATGTGGATGAAACGATTTTAGCAGATTTCCAAATTTATTTAGACAATGTTTTATTGTCAGATGGTGCAATAGTAGTTGAGGATAGAAGTGTTTTGCTGCAAGACGATTCAATCATTATCGTGGATAAAATTAGTCCAATGAAAACTACCGTAAATTTTACCGATGGAAAAGCCACAGTCGTCTTAAGATCAGCTCATGTTAGCATATCACTTTATAATAGAAAAGTTTATCCAATTAAATTGGACTTAGTAACAGGCATTCACAATATTGTCACCTCACTTTATTTTACGTCAAATAAAAAATAGTAGGTAGAATCCCAAAGAGCGAGGTCACAACCTAGCTAACAAATTTTTGAGAATTTAATTACTATTCCTCGATGGCACACTTTTAACCGCTTTTTCCTCGGCTATAGCCTTTTTAACTTTTTCGCTGTATTCTTTGTCAATTTTTACATAAGTATCTTCTGCTTTTTTCAGGTCGCCCTGCAATACGGATACTCTTGCTATTTGTAAATTACTGGGCCTGCATTCCTGGTAACATACAGAACCATATACTTCTGAAATATATTCCCTTAGTTTCTTCTCATCTGCAAAAATGGATTTATGCTTTGTTGCCAGCAGGGTAGCGCGCAGATCTTCCAGTTTGGTATTGTATTCTGTAAGTATTTTTTTATTGGGGGATTTTTTTACAGAATCGGTATTGTCCTTCACCAGTTGCTGTTCATCATTTATCTTGTCAACCAGGGTCTTTAATTGTTCGTGCATGTTATACAGGTCCGTGGCTGTTTTATATTGCATCATACGGTCATCTTCGGTAAATAATTTATTGCTGGCATCGTGTATCATTTGCAAGTTGCCGGCATATTCTTTTTCTCCTATTTTTAGTTTTACAGTGTAAATTCCTGGCTTTACCATGGGAGCCGTAAAACTACCCCAGTCGGCTTTTGTACCGCCTGTTGCGGTTTTAGGAGGGGTGTAACGCAGGTTCCAATAAACTTTATTGATGCCCTTTCTTTTTGTGCCGGGTATAATTTGCACCAATTTTCCACCAGCATCATAAATCTCCAGTTTTACATCACCTGTATTAACCCTGTCTTTTAAATAATATTCTATAGGTGCTATGGATTCCGGGTTTCCTCCATTCCATCCACCGCTTATGGGAGAACCGCCGCCACCATATTTTCCATTATTCAAAGCAATAGGCTTATTACTGAAGAGGTATACATCTTTGTCAACGATATCTTTTGTCATGTGGCGCATAGGGCTGATATCATCTACCACCATGATGCCCCTTCCGTGTGTAGCAATTACCAGGTCGTTTGTTTTTGGCTGAATGGCTATATCACGCACCATGCAGTAATCAGGTATATGATTTTTCATCCTGAACCAGGTATTACCTCCATCAACTGTTGCAAACAAACCTCTTTCTGTTCCCAGGAAAAGCAGGTCTTTATTTTCCAGGTCTTCTTTTATTTTATGGGCAAACCCTGTGAACTCGGAACTTGTTATCATGGTCCAGGTTTTGCCGCCATCCGTTGTTTTGGCCAGGTAGGTTTTCATATCGCCATACATATGGTTATCAAAAGTTACATACGCTGTATTTTTGTCAAATTTTGAAGGTTCAATACTGCTTACCCATGTTTGAGCGGGTATACCTGCTGCTGCATAATTTTTTGCAAGGTTGGTCCATGTTTTACCTGCATTGGTACTTAGTTGCAGGTTGCCATCATCTGTTCCTACCCAAATGGTGTTTTCATCCAGAGGAGATTCGGTAATTGTAAAAATAGTACAGTGATTCTCTGCAGATGTATTGTCCTCGCTTAAACCACCGGATTCTTCCTGTTGTTGTTTTTTCTTGTCGTTTGTGGAAAGATCGGGTGATATCTTTTCCCAGCTTCTTCCCTGGTTGCTGGTTTTATACAGGTATTGGGCTGCAGTGTACAGATTATGTTTATTCGCCTGGCCTGTAACAATAGGTGTATTCCAGTTCCAACGCAGTTTTTCATCGCCTTCACCTGCCTGTGGTGTGATGTCGACAGATTTGAAGGAAGTCAGGTCTATGCGCCCCATGCTGCCACCCTGCGATTCTGCATAAGCGATATTATTATCAGTAAGATCCGGCACGGTCCAGAAACCATCGCCCCAATAAAGTGATTGCCAGCAGGAATTATTTACACCACCGGGTGCTGCTGAAGGAGCCATCCAACTGCCATTGTCCTGCAGGCCGCCATACATACGGTAAGGGTCCCTGTTATCGAGTGCCACGTGATAAAATTGTCCAACGGGTAAGCAATGAACAAACATCCAGGTGGCGCCACGGTCGAGGCTTATATATACGCCACCATCTGTGCCGAGATACATTTGGTTAGTATAGTTGGGATTGATCCATAAAGCATGGTGATCGCTATGTACCCATCCGCCATCATCGGATGCATCTGTAAAAGAATGTCCGCCATCATCAGAATAAGAAAACTGGTAGCCGGGACGATATACTCTTTTAGGATCTTTAGGATCCACAACAAGTGTGCTGAAATAAAATGGTCTTGAAACAACATTCATGGTGGCACTTTGTTTTTTCCATGTTTCGCCCCCATCGGCAGATATATAAAGGCCTGTCTCTTTCGATTCTACAATAGCAAGTAGGTTTTCAGGTGCGCTGGGAGCCAAAGCAAATGCTATGCGCCCGAATGGTTTGGCTGGCAGACCATTACTTAGTTCCTTCCAGGTTTTACCACCATCTGTGCTTTTATACATGCCGCTGCCTTTACCACCGGAATTGAAAGCATAGGGAAATCGCCTGAATTCCCACATGGATGCGTAAACAATATTGGTGTTGTTGGGGTCTACTGCAATATCTGCGCAACCTGTTTTTTCATTTGTGTACAATATTTTATTCCAGGTTTGGCCACCGTCCTCTGATTTATACAATCCGCGGTGTTTACTGTCGCTCCAAAGCGGTCCGGGGGCAGCAACATAGACGTTGTTGGAGTTTTTAGGGTCTATAATGATCTTGGCTATATGCTCTGTACTATCCAATCCTACCTTGGTCCAGTTATCGCCGGCATCGGATGATTTATATAATCCATCGCCTATAGAAACCGTATTGCGCATATTACTTTCGCCAGCACCTGCAAATACAATATCGGGCTTGGACTGGTCTACTGCAATGGCTCCTATGCTCATGCAGTACTTATCGAATATGGGTTTGAACGATGCCCCTGCATTGGTGCTTTTCCATATACCGCCGCCTGCGGTGCCTACGTAGAGTGTTTTGTTATCATTGTTTACACCTACTATGGCTGTAATCCTGCCGCTCATAGTGCCGGGCCCAAGCCAGCGGGCTTCCATGGCGCCAAATGTATATGAATTGACTTTGGTCTGTGCCTGCAGAAAGTGGCAAGCAAGCAGTGTAATTATCAGGAGGCAATACTTTTTCATAAGAGATTTATAAAAAAATGAATAAAAAAACCCGGCAAGGCATACCGGGTTTGGGTAATAATAATTTAAATTAATTTTTAGGTTTAAAAATGCTTTCGTCGATAGTTGGGTTCACTTCAACTGTTTTGAAAGTAATTTCTCCTTGTCCCATATTCATGGTCATAGGCACCATGATGCCTTCAGGCAATTTTTTATAATTACTTAAATTAACGGTTTGCTCCATTTCCTTACCATTAGCTTTTAATTTTTCTGTCTGGCGGATGAGGTAATAGTTTGAGGCATCAAAGCACATGGTTACTTCTTTCCCTGTTTTATAGGTCACTTTCAGTTTATAACATTCTGTGCCTTCCACGTCATCTTTGCCAAGAAAAGTGATTGTGTTGCCTTTTTCCTTGTAGTTGACAAGCGGGCCTTGTATGTCCAGTTCATCAGCGCTTTGTTTTACTTCATCATCCGTCATGGCCTCTGGTTTTGTCTGGCCACCTATAGGGAAGTATTGCCAGCCTTCTTTTGTAGTAACGATCTGGTAATTTTCCATACCAGCCATTTTCATATCCATCCTGGATGCTTTGTCCTGCACACGGGTGAGTGTCATTTCAATCTCCTGTCCGCCGGCATTGATGGATCCTACCATTTTCATGGATTTTACTTTTTGCCAATTTTCCAGACCGCCTTTTGCCTCAATATGTTTTTTTACTATGTCATCTGCTGACTGGGCTTTTGCGGCGTTCTGGCAGGCAAAAGACATGATAAGTGCAAGGATCGTGAATCTTATAGATTTCATGTTTACGTTAATTTCTGATTTTTAATAAGAAGATGTAAGGTATAAATAAATAATGTTACAGAAAAGGTGATTTTTTTATTTCACATTTCTTTAATGTTTATTAAAGCCTTCTTGAATAGTTTGACGATATATATTATGATTTGGTTACATTACTAATATATTATGACGTAATATCATTACCTTTACTTGGAAAATTGCCCTTTGTGAAACGGAATTTTCCTATCGTATTTATATTTACTGTCTTCATTCTAGTTTTGAGCAACCTGTCTGTTGCTCAGACAGTTCCTTCGTATGTACCAACTTCAGGATTAATAGCATGGTATCCGTTTACCGGGAATGCAGTGGATAGTTCGGGCAATGGTAACAATGGAGTAATGTTAGGAGCCGCTACTTATGGTGTTGACAGATTTGGAAATGCCAGCTCATGTTATGTTGGCAACGGTTCTTCAGGTGTTAATATTCCTACTCCAAATTTTCCTGTGGGTAACAACGCACGATCAGTTTCTGTTTGGTTCAAGTTACCTATACCATTTCCGGGAGGCGAAAGGGAATTAATGGCATGGGGAAACAATGCTGCTTTAGGGCAAAGATTTGGGATACATGCAAATGATTCGATATTAGGGTTGGAATACAGGAATGCCTTTGTTGCGTTATATTCAAGCTATGATTCTGCCTGGCATAATTTAACGATTACTTATTCCGGTAGTGGTGGTTCTTCATCTGTATTATTGTACTTGGATGGTTACGTACAAACCAGTTATGTTTCGGGCGCTGTCACTTCATTTAATACTGATACGGGCTCTATTCATACTATCGGCACATTATTTTTACCAACTGCAAATACTTATAGCTGGGTAGGAAGCCTGGATGATATTGGCGTTTGGAACCGTGCCCTGACACCATGCGAAATATATAAATTATACTATGGCACATCTAATGTTACACCGTCACTTACTATTTCTGCGAACACCAGCAATTACATAACACCGGGTAGCTCTGTAACTTTTACAGCTGTATCCGTTAATGGTGGTGCCAATCCCAGCTACCAATGGAAATTAAATGGTAGTAACGTAGGAACGAATAGCGGTACCTATACTAGCAGCTCTTTAAATAATGGCGATACTGTTAGCTGTATTTTAACAAGTAGCGCACCATGTTCCCCTTCTTCTACTGCAACAAGCAACAGTATTCATATTATCATTCCATCCCTTTCCGGGACTTCAGCGTGTCCAGGCAGTGTACTGACCCTTTCCAGTACCATTAATCCATTGCAAATAGTCTGGAAACAAAACGGAACTGTTGTTCATACAACAAATGCAAGCTGGAATGCCAGTGCAACAACAGTTGCAGGTGGTAACGGCTCGGGAAGTTCTGCAAACCAGCTTTATTATCCCGGAGATGTATTTATTGATAGCGTCGGGAATTTATATGTTACCGACGTGTATAATAACAGGGTTCAGAAATGGGCGCCCGGCGCTACAAGCGGAACTACAATTGCCGGGGGAAATGGCCAGGGATCAGCCGCCAATCAATTCTACCATCCTTCGGGAATTGCAGTTGACAAGAACGGAAATATTTATGTAGGAGACCAACTTAACAACAGGGTTCAGAAATGGGCACCCGGCGCTACAAGCGGAACTACAGTGGCCGGAGGAAATGGCCAGGGCAGCGGGGCTAATCAGTTTAACCAGGTGATGGGCATATGGCTTGACAACGGTGGCAATTTATACGTGTGCGATATGAGTAATAATCGTGTGCAGAAATGGGCGCCCGGTGCAAGCAGCGGCACTACTGTGGCTGGTGGTAATGGAGCGGGTTCCGGCTCTAGTCAACTGAACTCGCCCTGGGAGCTTTTTTTAGATTTGAGTGGCAATATATATATCAGTGACTTTAACAATCATAGAGTTCAGAAATGGGCCCCTGGTGCAAGCAGTGGTACTACTGTAGCTGGTGGCAACGGCGCAGGTTCCGGAAGCAACCAATTAAACAGCCCGTCGGGTATTTATATAGATGGCAACGGGAACATGTATATTGCGAATATTGGTAGTGCCAGTATCAAAAAATGGGCTTTAGGCGCTTCAAGCGGTACAGTAATAGCTGGTGGCAATGGCGCAGGAAGTGCCAGTAACCAGCTTTCACAGCCATGGGGCATTTTACTTGACAGTAATGGCAATATTTATGTGGGGGATCAATACAACAATCGGGTTCAGAAATTTTCTGTAAATGACACGATGACCTACACAGCACCAAGTGCGGGATCTTACACCGCTACTGTAACTACTTTTTGGGGGACAACAGCTACTACTGCAGCCTATACTATTAATGCAGCAGTTACTCCAGGAATTGTTATCTCAACCAGTCCAAGTGCAGTGGTTACCCAAGGGACCAGTGTAACCTTTAGTGCAACAATTACAAATGGCGGCTCGAGTCCGTCTTATCAGTGGAAAATAAATGGAATAAATGTTGCGAGTACCACATCATCCTATACAACTGCTACGCTTAACAACGGAGATTCTGTGACCTGTGTACTGACATCGAATGCAAATTGCGCCAGTCCTGCAATAGTTTCCAGCAATTATATTATCATGACGGTGAATTCCACACCTGTGGTATTGTTGTCGTCCAGCTCGGTATGTGTGGGCAGTGTACTTACTTTAGTAAGCAGTCTTAACCCATTACAAATAGTATGGAACCTGAATGGCAGCTCTGTGCATACAGTTAACGCAAACTGGATTCAAAATGCGACGACTGTAGCCGGAGGCAATGGATCGGGCAACGGAACTAATCAATTGAATCAACCCAGGGGGATATACATTGATAAGAATAACAACGTATATATAGGAGATGCAGCTAATCACAGAGTACAGAAATGGGCACCAGGGGCAAACAGTGCCATTACAGTGGCAGGGGGTAATGGTTCCGGCTCGGCAGCTAATCAATTAAGTTTTCCTGCCGGAGTGTTTGTTGACAGGAATGGAAATTTATACATTGTTGATGCTTCAAACAATCGTATTCAGAAATGGACGCCAGGTGCCATAAGCGGCACAACTGTCGCCGGTGGGAATGGTTCGGGCACTGGAGCAAACCAATTTAGTAATCCAATGGCCGTTTTTGTGGATTATAGCGGTAATATTTTTGTTGGTGATAATGGTAATAACAGAGTGCAAAAATGGGTGCCGGGCGCAACGACTGGTATAACTGTTGCCGGGGGAAATGGCGCCGGTTCTTCAGCAAATCAGTTCAACGGTATTTTTTCAATATTTGTTAATGGTAACGACAATGTTTATGTTGCAGACTTAAATAATAACCGTATACAGGAGTGGGCTCCCGGTGCAAGTACCGGCGTTACAGTTGCGGGAAACCAGGTGTATAGCCCTACAGGAATTTATGTAGATGCCAATGCTAGTATGTATATTGCCTGTACAGGACAAAGCCGTATATTAAAATGGGTGCCAAATGCGACAAGCCCAGCCGTTATTGCCGGTGGAAATGGAACAGGTAGTGCAAGCAATCAACTGAACGCTCCCTGGGGTATATGTCTTGATAGTAATGGCAATATATTTGTCGGTGATAATGGTAATAACAGAGTGCAAAAATTCTCTGTAAACGATACGATGACCTATACTACTACTGCTCCCGGCAGTTATACGGCAACTGTCATCACTTTTGGAGGGGCAAGCGCTACAACGGCAAGCTCAGCTATCAATACTTCCTATACTCCTTCTGTTGTTATTTCCGCCAATTCTGGAAATGTTATTACATTTGGAGCAACTGTTACCTTTACAGCCGTTCCCACTTATGGGGGAACCAACCCCACTTACCAATGGAAAGTAAATGGTAATAATGTGGGTACTAACAGTTCAACATTTAGCTCAAGTTCGCTGGGAAATAATGATGTAGTAAGCTGTGCTTTAACAAGTAACCTGTCGTGTGCTAATCCTGCTACTGCTACCAGCAATACTATAAACATTGTTATTCCCGCGGTATCCTTGTCCGGTACTTCACACTGCCCCGGAAGCGTGCTTACCGTAGGAAGTAGTATTAACCCGCTGCAAATTATCTGGAGCCTGAATGGAAGCCCTGTGCAGACAACCAACGCAGTATGGAACTCCAACGCCACAACTGTTGCGGGACAAAGTAGTGGCACATCCGGTTCCGGAGCTGCTTACCTCAATATGGGTGGCGGAGGTGGAGTATATGCAGATACAGGAGGTACTGTATATGTGGCAGATTATAATAATAACCGCATAGAAAAATGGCCTCCCGGCGCAACAAGCGGAACATTGATAGCAGGTGGAAATGGTGCAGGTTCTGCTACCAACCAGATAAGCGGTCCTTCAGGTGTGTATGTGGATGCTGCAGGAAATGTTTACGTTGCTGATGCAGGGAATAACCGGATCATGAAATGGGCACCGGCTGCAAGTTATGGAGTGTTGGTGGCGGGCGGGAATGGCTCAGGTTCCGGTGCTAACCAATTACATGCACCACAAAATGTAAAAGTTGACGACAGCGGGAATGTCTACATCCCAGACGGAAGCAATAACCGTGTGCAGAAATGGGCACCCGGAGCAAGCACAGGGGTAACAGTGGCAGGCCAGAGTAACGGGAATGGAGGAAGTGGATTAAACCAATTAAATAATCCGGAAGATGTATTTATAGACGCAAGCGGGAATGTATATGTGGCTGATGGCGGCAACCACCGTATTATGAAATGGCCTCCGGGCGCAAGCAGCGGAACCCTGGTTGCAGCCGGTAATGGCGCAGGTTCTGGCGCCAACCAGTTAAATGGCCCGACAGGGGTGTATGTAGATTATTTCAACAACATTTATATATCCGACGGAGGCAATAACCGGATTCAAAAATGGGTATCAGGTGCATCAAGCGGAACAACTATAGGTGGCGGTAACGGGGCGGGTACAAACGCAAATCAATTACACAATCCGATAGATTTGTACTTTGATGCAAGCGGTGACATGTATGTTGCTGACGGAAGTAATAACCGTATCCAGGAATTTACTTACAGTACCTCTTCATTGAACTACACTGCAAATAGTATAGGAGCCTACACGGCTACCGTTACAACCTTTGCAGGGGCCAGCTCTACAAGTTCTTCATGGACCATTTATCCCACACCCACACTTACAAGTACTACTACGCCCCCTGCGATCTGTAACAATACTGTCTTTAGTTATCAGCCGCTCAGCAGCATTTCAGGCACCACATTTAACTGGAGCCGGGCAGCTGTAAGCGGAATAAGTAATGCCGCAGCTAACGGCACAGGCAACCCCAATGAAACATTGGTCAATACCACTTCGAATCCGGTAACTGTAACCTATGTGTACTCACTTTCGGCTAGTGGCTGCACCAATCCCACTAATTATAATATTACGGAGACAGTATATCCCACACCACTACTAAGCAGCTCAAGCACTTCATCATCTGTCTGCAACAACACAACCATCAATATTTCCCTTTCAAGCGCTACATCCGGAACAACATTCACCTGGAACAGGTCAGGAGTTTCGGGTATCAGTAACCCTACAGCGAGTGGTGCAGGTAATCCTAACGAAACTCTTGTAAATACAAGCGCCAATCCGCTTACTGTGATTTATGTTTATACGCTTAGTGCAAATGGCTGTACCAACCCCACGAATTACAATGTTACGGTGACAGTAAATCCTACTCCTGTATTAAGCAGCGCACTGTCTGTACCGGCAATATGTAATAACAATGTTTTTAATTATTACCCCACAAGCAGCACCTTTGGTGCGGGTTTTACCTGGAGCCGGGCTACAGTTAGCGGCATTAGCAATTCGGCTGCGACAGGATACGGGAATCCAGCTGAGACACTTGTGAATACATCAACAAACCAGGTAATCGTAACATATGCTTATACAGTGTCTATCAATGGCTGTACCAATCCTAATGCTTTTAATGTTACCGAAACAGTAAATCCAACGCCTGTTTTAAGTAATAACAGTACTACATTTTCTATATGCAGCAATTCCAATTTTAGTTTCACGCCTACAAGCCTGGTTTCGGGAACCACATTTGCGTGGAGCCGGGCAGTGGTTAGCGGCATTAGTAACAGTGCCGCAACGGGTACAGGCAATCCCAATGAAACATTAATTAATACAACAGGGTCGTCCGTAACAGTCACCTATGTTTATTCACTTAGTGCAAATGGCTGTACTAATACCCAGAACGTAAATGTTACCCTTAGCCCAATACCTGTATTGACGAGTACTTTAACGCCTGCATCCATTTGCAGTTATGGGACTTTTACTTATACACCCGGTAGTGCAACATCCGGAACTACATTTACATGGACGAGACCAGCAGTTGCAGGCATCAGTAATACGGCTAATTCAGGTACAGGTTATATTAGTGAAACATTAATAGACACCACTCACTTTGCAGTCCCGGCAACTTATATTTTTACCTTAAGTGCAAATGGCTGTACCAACCCGGTAAATTATTACGTTGTTGACACGGTTAATGTATCTCCATATATTACTACCCAGCCCTTAAACCGGACATTATGCGTAGGTGATAGTACTACATTTGCCGTTTCTGCAAGCGGCTCGGGAATTATTTACCAATGGAAAGTAAATACGGGAAGCGGTTTTACTGCTCTGAGCAACGGAGGGAATTATAGCGGTACAACATCGCCAGTACTTAGCGTAAACGGAGTGACTGCCGGTATGAATAATTACCAGTACCAATGTACCATATCGGGCACCTGCGTGCCTGCTGTGCTGACCAGTATTGCTACTTTATCGGTTAATGCGCCACCTTCAATTACGGCTTTCCCCTCGGGCAATATTGTATGTGTTGGAGCTAATGCCACCTATTCTGTTACAGCTACGGGTGGTGGACTCAGTTACCAATGGTATGTAAACCAGGGATCTGGTTTTTCAGCCATCTCTAACGGAACTGTTTATAGCGGTGCTACAACAAATACACTTAGCATAAATGGTGTCACTACGGCCATGAACGCATACCAGTATCAATGCATCATTTCGGGTACATGTTCTCCAGAAGCGACTACCCCTGCCGTACTTCTTTTTGTAAATACACTTCCCGCCATCTCATCGCAACCACAAACAATAAGTGTTTGTGCCGGAAACGATACAAGTTTTTCAGTTTCGGCTACAGGTACCAACTTGTCCTACCAGTGGCAGCTAAATACTGGTGGCGGTTTTAATAATCTTTCTAATAATAGTACTTATAGCGGCGTCACCGGCAGCTCACTTCATATCACAAATGCACTAGCTTCTATGTCAGGCTACCTATACAGATGTGTGATATCCGGAGCCTGCACCCCACAGGCAATATCTTCTGCTGCTACTCTTACTGTAAATACCGCTCCCTCATTTGCTGTTCAGCCATACAATACAACGGTTTGTACAGGAGACAGCGCCAATTTTGTTAGTCTGGCAGCAAGTGGTGTTGGCATCAGCTATCAATGGCAGATAAATACAGGAACAGGCTTTGCAAACCTGCAGAATAATAGTGTATATAGCGGTTCAACTGCCTTTAAACTTCATGTAGTCAATTCTACCAATGCTATGAATGGGTATCAATACCGCTGCATTGTTTCCGGTGTTTGTTCTCCTGTCGCCATTTCGGATACAGTTACACTCACTGTAAATTTATTACCATCTATTTCTGTCCAGGACACGAATGCTGTGGTTTGTGCGGGTGCTGATACATCTTTTTCCATTTCAGCCAACGGCACTGCATTATCCTATCAATGGAAAGTGGACACCGGTAGCGGATTTATAACAGTTTATAATACGGGCATTTATAGTAACGCAACAAGCAATACACTTACACTTACAAGTGTGCCTGCCGGTATGAATGGTTATCATTACAAATGTATTGTATCCGGCGCCTGCTCACCAAACGACACTTCTAATACAGTATTGCTAAGTGTAAATATTGCCCCGGTTATAGTTTCACAAGTGCTTAATGATACGGTTTGCGAGGGTAGCAATACCACTTTTTCTATAACAGCTACGGGTTCTGCCCTTACATACCAGTGGCAGTTAAATACCGGATCGGGCTATGCTAATCTGAATAATACAGGTATTTATAGCGGGGCTACCACAAATGTGCTTACATTGAGCAATATCCCGGTTTCGATAAGTACCTACCAATATCGTTGCGTAGTTTCCGGAGCTTGTACGCCTTTTGTAAATTCAAACGGAGCCACTATTATTGTCAATTCTTTACCACTCATCGGCACACAGGCAATTAGCAGCACTATTTGCGCAGGAGCAAACACTTCATTCTCTGTTTCTGCATCAGGAACAAGTATTGCCTATCAGTGGCAAGTGAATACAGGCAGCGGTTTTACTAATTTATCCAATAGCAGCACTTATAGCGGAGTCACAACATCATCTCTATCTATACAGGCAGCCCCTGCAGCTATGGACGGATATATGTATCGCTGCCTTGTTAACGGAGTATGTCTGCCCCAGGCTATATCCAATACGGTGACCCTTAACGTTAACACAGCACCCTCCATTTCCCAACAGCCATTAAACAGTACCATTTGCAATGGTACGAATACCGGTTTTTCAGTATCCGCATCCGGTAGCGCTTTGACTTATCAGTGGCAGGTGAATTCCGGGGCCGGTTTCATCAACCTGTCGAATACCGGTGTCTATAGTGGTGCTACAACAAATGCGCTTCAGATTAGTGTCGCTCCAGATTCTATAACAGGCTATAGGTACCGATGCCTCGTATCCGGAACGTGTAACCCCTCACTTATTTCAAATACAGATACCCTGATCGTACACGATTCTTTGGCAATTACAGCACAGCCGGTCAATACCAATACGATCTGCTCCGGTGGCAATACTTCATTTTCAGTGGGAGTGTCTGGTACTCTTCAATCATATCAATGGCAGGTGAATACCGGCACCGGATTTGTAAATGTTCTTAACGGCGGGGTTTATAATGGTGCTAGTACCGACTCACTCACGTTAACGGGAGCTAGTACCACGATGAATGGATTCCAATTTCGTTGCATTGCTTCCGGTCCCTGCACACCAAGCCTTATATCCAACACCGCAAGTTTTATTGTTAATCCGCTACCACAGGCATCTGTTACTGCGGGTGGTCCTTTAATATTCTGCCCCTACGATAGTGTAGGTCTTACAGCAAATTCCGGTTCAGGTCTTAGCTATCAATGGCAATTGAATAGTGTCAATATTCCAGGAGCTATTAACGGTTTTTATGAAACATCTGCACCTGGCAATTATAGCGTTATTGTTACGAATTCCTACAATTGTGCTGTAGCGTCTTCTTCCTTAAGTGTTGCAAATTATCCTGCCCCTTCAGCTGTCATTACGCCTTCAGGCCCCACGACATTCTGTTCTAACGACAGTGTGATCCTGCAGGTGGCATCAGGACCGGGTTTAAGCTACCAATGGCTGCACAATGGCATTAATATCTACAATGCAACAAACTCATCATTTACTACAAACATCAGCGGCAGCTATACGGTTGTCGTAACCAATTCCAATAATTGTGTTACAACATCTTCAGCAACGAATATTACGGTAAATTTTGTACCTATCCCGCCTCTGTACACCGTTATGGGTTATCTTACTTTCTGCAACGGGGATAGTTTATTACTGGGAACCAATGCAAATTATTTGGGCTACCAATGGCAACAAAACGGACTTGATATACCGGGTGCAACGTCTAATCAATATATGATACATAGTGCAGGTGTATATAGGGTAATAATTTCTGTGCCTTTATGTTCTGCTGCATCATCCTCTGATAGCGTTGTTGTGAATCCTTTGCCTGTTGACAGTTTGATTTTTAGTCTGCCGGCCATTATTTGCTCTTCAATTGATTCTTATGTTATTTCTGCTTTCCAGGCCCCCGGACAAAGCTACCAATGGTACAAGAATGGGCTGATCATTTATGGTGCCACTTCTGCGCAATATATAGCTACTGTGCCTGATGGTTATAATGTAGAAATATCCAGCGCACAAGGCTGCTCTTTATTCACTCAATCTGTTAATATTGGTTATGTTGTTTCGCCTGTTCCTGTTATTACATTGCAGGGAAACCTGCTGCATACAGGGCTTTATAATTCTTACCAGTGGTATCTTAATAATGTAAGTATCCCGGGAGCCACAGTCCAGGATTACACAGTATTGCAAAATGGATCATATACTGTTTCGGTAACAGATACCAACGGATGTCCGGGTATGTCTTCTCCATATCTTATCCATACGCTTGGTATTACCCATGTTTCTACATCGGCTGATGATATACGTATATATCCTAATCCGGCAAGTTCAATTGTCTATTTTGAGGCACAGGGGATAATAAATGTATCAGTTTCAGATCTGCAAGGAAAAATTCTCCTTCAAAAAGATAATGCTAAATCTATTGATATAAGTGAGCTTGCTAATGGTGTTTATATGATCCGGGTTTATGATGAAACCAATACAATATTAAAAACCGAAAAACTGGTTAAAAATAGTTGGTAAGTACGCAGTATTTGAATTGTATTCGCAAAATAATTGTAATTTTCCATCCTCGTACACTCACGTATATTGTGAGGCATTAATTTCATGATCCTTCGTCTTTTTAAAGCATATATTTTTAGTATAATTTTATTATCCGGCTTGTATGCTTCAGCTCAGGTAAATGTATCTATAGATCAGACAGCTGAAAAACTGGTGCAAAACCTGGTTGGTTCGGGTGTAATTACTTTAAACCCGGTTTTGTCATGCCCCAATATTTCAAATGGTATTTTTAAAGTTACCAGCAGCAACCTGGGCATTAAGGGGGGCGTGATACTTTGTACAGGCCATGCCGCAAATGCAGTCGGCATGGCCGGACAACTTGCAGATTATAATAATTCCTCCCGTGGTGATCAGGATCTAACGGCATTGTCGGGGCAGGCTACCTATGATGCCTGCAAGCTTGAATTTGACTTCATTCCTACCGGCGAAACAGTAAAATTCAGGTATGTATTCGGCTCAGAAGAATATCCTTCATTTGCCTGTACGCAGTATAATGATGTATTTGCATTTTATATTTCCGGTCCTGAGTATCCAGTTGCCAAGAACATAGCCCTGATACCGGGCACTAAAATTCCGGTTGCCATTAACAGTACGGCAGGCATCGTGGGTTCATCGGGTGGTAATATAAGTATTTGTGAAGCTATGGGAGTAGGTTCTCCGTTCAGAGAGTATTATGTGGATAATTCAAAAGGAACTACGATAAGTTATAATGGTTTTACAAAGGTGTTTACTGCAATAGCTGCTGTGACGCCCTGTGCTACTTACCATCTTAAATTAGCAATCGCTGATGCCAAAGATCACCAGTATGATTCAGGCGTATTTATAGAGGAAGGCAGTCTTTCGTCCAATACTTTAAGTATTTCGCTGCATGATAACCTGCAAACCCCGGTGCCTTATTGTGTAAGGGCGTGCAAAAAAGGTTCTTTTGTTTTTAAACGTAAATATCCTTCATCTCTGCCACTTACGATACATTACCTGATTGATGGTACTGCCACAAATGGTAAAGATTACAGGATGATACCTGATTCTATTGTAATACCCGCCAATGAAACAGAAATAACCAGAACGATCGTCCCACTTACTGTACCTGCTAAGGGACCTAAGACCATAAAATTATATGTCTATTCACCTTTCCACTGCGGCACCGGCCGGACAATTGTTGATACCCCTCAGCTAACTATTTATGATTCGCTTTATGCTGTAGTCACAACACCTGATACGCTTATTTGCAATGGCAAATCTGTGCAGTTGCATGTTTTGGGCGAAAATTCTTTTACTTATCACTGGTACCCATCGGAGGGCTTGTCTGACGAAAATAGCAAAGATCCCCTGGTGACACCCAAGGCAAGCACCAATTACAAATTAACAGCATCTTTTTTAACATGTCCTCCTATAAAAGGTCATGTCAATATCAGCCTGCCAGGTGGCCCGCTCACTTTATCATCCAATACACCTTGCGAAGGTTCAGTTTTAAACCTGACATCAAATACATTTTCAGGGGCTGTTTATCATTGGAAAGGTCCGAACGGATTTAATTCCGAGCTTCAAAACCCCTCGAAACCTGATGTTTCAGTTGCTGATTCCGGGGTTTATTATTTGTCCATCAACTATCCAGGTTGCAATGTAAAAGGTTCTGTGCATGTTAAAATTAATTCATCACCCCTTATAACAGCCTACCCAAAAGAAACTGCAGTTTGTACAGGCGCAAGTGCCAACTTTTCTGTTAAAGCACAGGGCTCGGGCCTTTTTTACCAATGGAGGGAAGACAAAGGGAATGGCTTTTACAGCATAAGTAATTCGGGACAGTATTCCGGAACTAATACAAGTGAGCTTAGTATTTCGGGTGTCAACCCATCTATGAGTGGATATTTGTATAAATGCATTGTATCAAACGCTTGTTCGGAATCTGTCGTGTCATCTGCTGCGGCCCTCACCGTAAATGACATGCCTGTCATTACAGATCAATCAGGTTCAAAAACAATTTGCATCGGCAGCAGCGTATCATATACTGTTTCCGCAAAAGGTGTGGACCTGAAATATCAATGGCAGATAAGCAATGGCGCTGAATTTGCCAATATCAGGAACTCCAGTGTATTCAGTGGTGCTGTAAGTAATACACTACTCATTACAAACCCCTCAGAATCTATGAGCGGTAACCGGTTCCGCTGTATTGTGTCCGGTAATTGTTCCCCCTCTGTCACCAGTGCAATTGATACACTTATTATTAACCAAACTCCACTTATCAATAAGCAGCCAGGCAATGCAGAAATTTGTGCCGGGGAAGGTCATACATTTTCTATATCAGCTATTGGTACCAAACTGTCTTATCAATGGCAGCTAAATACAGGAAAAGGTTTTGAAGACATTAATAATGCGGGGGTATACAGCGGTGCAACAAGCAATAAACTTGTTATTTCAGAATCATCTGAAAGCATGAATAATTATCAATATCTATGCAAGGTAAACGGCAGCTGCGAACCCGGTGTTCTTAGCAGCAAGGCCATACTTAGTGTAAATTCAAAACCTCTAATTACCAAAACACCGGAAGCAAGTTCAATTTGTATTGGCGGACATACTACTTTTTCAGTAGCCGCAAAGGGTGCAAATCTTTCATACAAATGGGCAGTAAATATGGGCAATGGTTTTATGCCAATTACCAATGGTATGATCTATAATGGAGCAACCACCAACACACTTTCAGTTACACACGCTAATACATCCATGTCCGGTTATCAATATAAGTGCACAATCACAGGTATTTGTGAACCACCTTTAAGCACTTCACCTGTTTTGTTAACGGTTGATTCCTTACCGGTAATTACGGTTCAGCCATCAAGCCAAACCATTTGCGAAGGAAATAAAGCGAGTCTCTCTATTTCGGCTAAAGGTCCGGGAATCACCTACCAGTGGCAGTTGAATACAGGCTCTATATTTAATGATCTTACTGATACAGGTGCCTATTCCGGCTCTGCTTCCGGTATATTGAATATAAATACCAATGGCTCAATGAGTGGTTACCAATACAGGTGCATTCTCGGTAGTACCTGTTCGAGACCAGTTACGTCCCGTATCGCTACTTTAACCGTAAATGCACCCCCAATCATCACAAAACAACCTAATAATGCAACCTTTTGTGTGGGAGGAGACGTGAGTTTTTCTTTATCCTCCAATGGCTCAGGCATCAGTTACCAGTGGCAGGCAGATGAAGGAAAGGGATTTGCAAACCTCGAAAACAAGGGAAATTATAGTGGTGTAAAAACAAATAATCTTTCCGTTAAGGGTGCTACGGCCCTAATGAGTGGCTATAAATACCGTTGTGTACTTTCTAATATTTGTTCCGAAGGAACACCTTCTCAGATTGCTACACTTACCGTTAATACCTGGCCCACTATTAAAGCAAAAGGGCAAACGCTATATGTAGGCGATTACAAATCTTATCAATGGTATTTTAATAATAATCCCATACAAGGCGCTACGAGTCCAACATATAAAGCTATCCAGAATGGTTCCTATAGTGTGTTTGTAAAGGACGACGCCGGTTGTATAGATATATCCCCTCAATATGTTGTAAATAGCCAGGTGAGCGATAAGGATACAACAAACACGGAAGCTGAGATTATTAGAATTTATCCTAACCCGGCTACGTCCATCGTGCATTTTGATGCACCTGTAAAAGTAAATGTATCAATTCTGAACTCTCATGGCAAGGTTGTGATGCGCAAGGAAAATGCGAAAAGTATGGATATCACCAAGCTTCCCAATGGCGTCTACATTATCAATGTGTATGATGTAAGTAAAAAGCTATTGAAAACAGATAAGTTGTTAAAAAACAGCTGGTAATTACAATTTCAACTCCTTCAACAGGTATTCTTTACCCATAAATCCCGTGTGTTGCCAAACCAGTTTCCCGTTTTTATAAATAAACTGGGCGGGGAAATCAACTACTTTTAATGTTTTTGTAATTCTTTGGTTTTCATCGGCATTGATGCGTACAATAAGCACCTTAGTCATATTGTCTTTGGCTATTTCCTGCAAGATCGGTTCCATTTTTTTACATGGTGTGCACCAGGGGGTATAGAAATCTACCAGTACAACTTTATCTGTAATCAGCTTATTATTATACTCCAGTTCACTCATTCCCTGCGATAATTTGCCTGCTTCCGGAAAGCCTGCACTTCGCCAATCTATAATGCCGCCTTGCAGTTCATATACTTCTTTAAATCCGGTTGACCTCATGCGTGCAGCAGCATATGCACTTCTGCCGCCACTCAGGCAATACACAAATACCGGTTTTGTTTTATCCAGCGCCGAAACTTTCTTGTCAAAGTTGGCATTATCCCAATCCATATTTAATGCACCCTTCAGGTGCCCGCCTGCAAATTCTCCTGGAGTTCTTACATCTATCAATTGCGGCGTGGCTGTTGAGTCTATTTTGTTTCTGAAATCAACCGCAGTCAATTTATACTGCGCTGAGCCTTGCTGATATGAAAACAACAGAAAAATATATAGTGGCAACATGCCAAAAAGTGATCGTTTTTGAAACATGCCGTAAAGATAATATTAGTTTATATTACCTGCAGTGGATTCAATTTTTATAACAGGCTTGAACGTTATTTTTGATTTAATTGAATTGGAAATGAGGCAGGCAGTTTCCGCTTTTTGTAAAATTCTTTGTGCTTTTTCAATGTCTTTGTCTGTATTGATCGTCAAAGTTGGCATAAGGATCACTTCGCTCATCATGTATTTACCGTCTATCATTTCCAGTTTGCCAAGAGATTTTGAATGGAAATGTGTGAATTCAAGTTTTGAATTT
Source organism: uncultured Bacteroidota bacterium (assembly GCA_903929655.1). GTDB lineage: Bacteria > Bacteroidota > Bacteroidia > Chitinophagales > Chitinophagaceae > JABDGU01. Next base: position 25,544 of record CAIYVS010000092.1, read on the forward strand.
TCTGCTATCGAAAGAAAAGTTGTCATCAGGCAACTATTTACTGCCGCTGTGAATAAATGCTCAGGTGACCATACATGTTCCACACCCCTGGGAAACTGGGGTGGGGTGGCAACCTCAATTTTATCTTCCAGTTCACTGGATATCAATGTGCCGACCCTGTCTTTGTTCCAGTCCAGGGATACCTCATAATAATGCTCCATAAATATTTGGTTTTATTTGACGTTTATATCTTGTTATATCGTTTGCTTTGATTTGGCATGTCCATCCCCTCTTAAAAGTTGATACTTATTAATCTGTGTCTGCATCTTTGCAATGAATCCGCCTCTAATCTTTCTTTTTGGTGCTTAGTCCGAACATTGCATAAAGGGGGCAAAAGCTAATAATACTTGTGAGCAGAAACACGATGCCTACTACCAGTAATATGATCCCGAAGGTTCCGCTCACTTTGCCTGTGAAATAAAGACTCGCGAAAATAATAGCTATAATCACCCGGATTATTCTGTCCATATTTGATACATTTTTCTTCATGATTTTATTAATTTTAAAATAGAACTCATTTTATATAAAAGCATCTTTGCTACTCATTAGAGCTGGATATCATTTCACTTTTTTTACTGTTGTCCTAGCTTATTTTTTTCAACCGAATAAAAAAAATTAAGCCATTACTTACATTTATTACACGACTCTTTATTTATTTTTTTCGGTCTTTTAAAGAGATTGAAAAGAATGATAAAATAAGCAGAACTATAAAGGATACTACTTAGGGGTTTTGAAGTGATATCCTGATAGCGGGATATGCACCCTACATTTTTCCAATACAAGAGTCCTGTTATTGTACCTAAAACAAGTCCATACACAGTAAGTTTATATTTCTTCAAAAAATGCGTCCCATCTTCCAACACATTTTCTTTCTTCATAGCATACATATTTACTATTACAAATTTCAAAAATCGACAAAAGACTCTTTATGATTTTCGTCATGTGAAAACGTAACAGGAATCAGCTTTTGTCATGATAATAAGCTCATAAAAAATAATAATGAATAATTATTTCGCAACATGGATATTTCCCTTAAATTGGCTTCAAAATTAGAATCATGCAAAAAATAGGCATCATAGGTTCCGGAATAGTTGCTAAGTCGTTGGGGAATGGTTTTTTAAAACATGGGTATGAAGTAATGTTAAGTTCGCACGATATCAGCAAACTCAGCGAGTGGAAAGAAAAAGGCGGAGACTTTGCTCATGTGGGCAGTTTCCGTGATGCTGCCATATTTGGTGATATTGTTGTGTTGGCTGTAAAAGGCTCCGTAGCATCCGGCGCTATCGAAGAAGTTGGGCCTCAACACCTGCAGGGAAAAACGCTTATCGATACTACCAACCCAATAGGAGATATGCCACCCGAAAACGGGGTATTGCAATTTTTCACCAGCCTGGAGGGCTCTCTTATGGAGGAATTACAGGAACGTTTCCCGGATATTCATTTTGTAAAAGCATTTAACAGTGTTGGAAATGCATTTATGGTTAATCCTTCATTTAAGGAAAAACCAACTATGTTTATCTGTGGTAATAATGAAGGTGCAAAGAAAACGGTGCAGCAAATTTTAGATTTGTTTGGCTGGGAAGTGGAAGATATGGGTAAGGATACAGCTGCCCGTGCCATAGAACCATTGTGCATCCTTTGGTGTATTCCGGGAATGTTACGCAATCAATGGACACATGCTTTCAGACTTATAAAAGCATAGTATTCCTAAATGTTACAAAAACTCCCGAAAGGGTGATATTTTTATCGCACAAAATCCTTTTCTTTATTCCCTGGTCATTTTATTCCGGGGAATATTAATTTTACACATATGCAACCAATCATAACAATCAGGCACCTGAATAAACAATATGGTACTAAAACTGTATTGAACAATATTAACCTCGATATTTACCCCGGCCAGATAATAGGCTATATAGGTCCCAATGGGGCAGGGAAGTCAACAACTGTAAAAATACTATGTGGTATTATACAGGATTATACAGGCGAGGTGACCATAGCAGGAAAGGACCTGCGCGAAAATGTCCTGGAAATCAAAAAAATGATAGGTTATATCCCCGAACTGGCAGATATCTATGATTTGCTTACACCCTGGGAATACCTGAGTTTTATTGGTAAGTTATACCACCTGCCGGATAATGTGATAGAAGAAAGATCTAAAAGAATGCTGGATTCTTTTGGCCTGCTGGGCAATATGGACCAACGTATGGATAGTTTTTCAAAGGGTATGAAGCAGAAGGTGTTGCTTACTTCCGGTTTGTTAAACAATCCTTCTATTGTGATACTTGATGAACCCTTATCGGGCCTGGATGGATTTTGATTTATGACGCTGGTAGAATGGCACGATTTCCGCCAGGAAGTGGGACGCCATTTGATGTAAACGACAATGAATGGCAAGAATTCTTATTCA
>CAIYVS010000093.1 GCA_903929655.1 uncultured Bacteroidota bacterium
AGCTCATTGTCACAAAAAGTGGGATATACTTTTATATTGCCGGGCCTATTAATATCATTAACAACAAGCGGCTGTGGTGTAAAGCGATAAACAGTTCCTGAATCTGGAAATGATGATAAGCATGTGGGGAAAACGGAAGGAATGCCATTTGTCAAAAGTATATTCTGAATAGATGGATTTGCCGGATCGCCAGCCAATACCCATGCATTTCCACTACTTGAAACATCTATATCCTGTAGATAAGTTATTACGGTTTTACCAGGTGTACCGCTGTTAATAAAATAATAATCGGGATGAGATATACGGGATGGCCCGTATCTTAATTCTACAATATTGGAGCCTTCATATAACCAGACCTGTATGTTAACAGAATCGGTTAAGGTATGAAGTGAATCGTATTCACCTTCAAAACCTGCATTGAAAACTTCATATTTGAATATGCGGCTTCCAGCTATACCGCTTACTACATAACGCATGGGGGAAAGCGAAGCGCTGGTTCCATACCCCCTGTCAAGCAGGTTTGCATCTGTTAATACAAAACTTGATGTGGTTACAATGTCAGAATTTGTATCAGTAATAACATTTGCAGGACCCTGCAGGCTCAAGAAACTAAAATTTATTGTATCGAACTGAAAGTTAAAACCAATAGGAATAGCATACCAGCTAATTTCGGACCAAATAGTAGCATTATTGATACTTGTGGCTCCTGTAAGTGGTACGTATGCCTGGCTGAAAGTGGTAAATACATATGGGAATTGAGCATTTGCAGCAGACACTATTAATAACAAAACAGCTACAACAAAGGAAAGAAATTTTTTAAGCATAGCAATAGATTTAAGGGGTACCTCTTTTTTATTTTTACATTTTTCTAATAGGTAATGATATAACGGAATTAAATGGGAAATAGTATGTTTTCAATTTTAAAAAATCCTACAACTCATCGACGCAACAATCAATATGGCAGAGTCCGCGAGAACCATAATAGCTTTGTGCCAGAACTTGTTGATGCCATTGCCAGACATAACAGGTAATAATCTAAACTCGATGTTAGCTAAAGGCAAAAAGCATTTTCTGTATGTAAGCTCTTAATTATGGAAGCGGTGGTGGCATATAGCCTTTTATCTTCCATACGGAATCTATAAAGTCCATATTAATTTCAAGTGGTGCATAAGATGGACTTACAGCTACCAGTCTCAATGAATCGGGCGTAACAGTATATAAGCGGTAGTAAAGCCTGCGATTATCTTTCAGCCGCACTTCATACATTTTATTAAACTCAAGGAAAGTTCTCCAATTGGTTATTTCGACTAAAAACAGGTATGAGCCCTTAGGTATACCAGCCTCCCCTTCCAGGGTATCATCATAAATTTTACAAGCCACACAATCTGCATATTCCGGCAATTGCAAAACCATATCTGGTCTTTGTGGTTTTATACCGGTTTTTTTCTGCTCTGCCGAGAGAGGTATTGAGGATAAGTAAACGGGAATGCCTGTATTCGCTCCTATGGCGGAGCGGCCATTATGTTTCTGCGGACTGATGGCGTAATCGGCTGTTGGTTCGTTCATATTTGCAACTGCTGATTCGCTTAGCATGCTGCCATTGCCTGTAATGAGCCAATCTGTATTCAGGTCAGGGCAATTTTTATGAATTTTCTCTAAAATAGTTGAGCCAATAGTCCCTTTTCCTCTCTTTTGACTATTAATATAGCCCGATGACATGCCTACCCTGCTTTCAAAATGTGAAGGTCTGTTGCCAATGTAATCAAGGTATTGAAGTAATCGTTCTATGGGTGTCATATTTATTACCCTTAATAAAAAAAGAAAATTCTCTAAAATAATTTTTATTTTTGAGAGAATACTCTAATTTTGTTTAAAGACTATGCAAAGATATGAATAAACAGCATAAAACTAAGAC
>CAIYVS010000094.1 GCA_903929655.1 uncultured Bacteroidota bacterium
CACATGACATTGATTTTTTTCAAAAAGAATTATTTATTGTTTTAAGTAACAAAGGGCAAAAGTTAAATCTTTTGCCAGAAAAACAAGACGAAGAAGAAACTACGAAATGGAAAGATCAAGAAATTGATTTAGTTGCAAATGCGCTGAGGAAGCATAACAAAAGATTTACTGAGGATATCACTAATATTGAACAAAAAGTCAATCTGTTAACAGATTCGACTATACAATATTTTCTCGATAAAGAAACTATTCTACGGAGTTGGCAAAGGCTTCATCCCCAAGATTTTGACAAATATTTGATTCTTATTAGTCAAATTGAAAAAGAAGTACAAGAGTTATGTATGTTCCCTACTGTGGATAACAATGAAAGATATGTTAGTTTAAGGCCTACTGTAAAAGGGCGGATTAAAGAGAATTTTGATTATTTAGATGACATTACCATTAATATTTTGGCTAATGGGGCTATTGCAGATTGGTTACTACGATGCCCATTAGATTTTGAATAAAGCCACTATGCAAGGATTCATTAAACACTTAAGCTTCCAAAAAAGAGACTTTCCTATTCCTGCGGACTATAGGCCATTATTTAAAATTGGCCACTTGATAATCATTTTGGCTATTTGTTGTCGAGGCAATAAATCTTCTCTAATGAAACTTCATTTTTTATGTTGGGCAATTAAAAATAAGAGAAATAGTGTAACGGTACAAGAATGGGTTAAAAATAACTTTAAGAGCGATTTTCATGTATGGGGCATAGAGCCAACTGTAAATAGGGCATTGATTTTTGCATCGGCAGATGGAATAATTACTGATGAAGGAAGTCATTTTATACTTACACAGAAGGGTATTGATTTTTTTAAAATAATCATGTCAGACGAAGAATTATTCGCGAATGAAAAATCGTTCTTAAAAGCAATCGGTAAGAGTATCATTACAGAACAACGGATTACAGAATTATCAAGTAAATTCTATTAATTATGTTACATATAAGCGCACTAAAGATTGAAATCAATACAACTAACGGGTTATATGGAACTACACTGAATTTTAAGAAAGGACTGAACATAATTAGGGCTAATAATACTAGCGGTAAAAGCACGATTTTTCAATCGATTTTATATGCCTTAGGTTTTGAAGAGTTGATTGGAGGAAAAAATGAAAAGACTATGCAATCTGTTTTGAAAGACATAGTATTAGATGGTCCTAATAGTTATAAAGTTCTTCAATCATCCATAATGTTGGAAATTTTTAATGGTGTTGAGGCCGTTACAATTCGAAGAAGTGTTGTAAATGAAAAAAGGAAACCACAATTAGTAGATATAATAAAGGGAGAATGTATTACAGTTGGAGAAAATAATTTTGATATAACTCAAATGTATTTGCATGATAGAGGTTCGGCAACCGATGAAACTTATGGATTTCATGCATTCTTAGAGAAATATATAGGTTGGAATCTCCCAAATGTAATTGATACTGTCGGGAATAAAGCAAAGTTATATTTTCCACTCGTAGCCCCGGCTTTTATTATTGAACAGAAATCGGGATAGTCTTCTTTTTTTGCTACAATACCTTATTATAATGTTAGAAATGCGGAGGAGAGAGTTATTGAGTTTTTATTAAATCTTGATGTTTTCAAAAATGAACAATCTAAAATTTCATTAGGGATTGATAAAAAACTTTTGCAGGATAGATGGGGCTTACTTTATCAAGAATTTATCACTTTGGCAAAAAAAGGAAATGCAGAAGTTATCGGTATGGAAGATTACCCTAAAATAATTAATGATATAAATGAGATATATTTTAGAGTCTATAAGAAGGATAAATATTATTTAGTACCTCAGTTGTTACAGGAGTTACAAATTGAGTTTGATTTGATTAATAATGAAACTGAAATTACTGTTGGGGATAATCTAGAGAAAAATCAAACTCGGTTACAAGAGTTAAGCGATAATTTATTACGATATAATTTTAGGTTTGAACAACTTGAAAATGAAGTGCTTCATGAAAAGGAAAAACTAAAACAATATATTCAGCAAAAGAAAAATGTCGAGGAAGATTTATCAAAAAATAAATCGGCTCAAAAAATGCATAATCTGGGGGGGCAGGTGCACTCATCTATATCATCTAGTATTTGCCCTACTTGTGGTCAAAACATTAAGGATTCTTTGCTACCAGCCGATGTAGATCGTGTTCCAATGCAAATTGGTGAAAATATTAATTTTCTCTCTTCACAGCAAAAAATGATTGAGGTATATGTAAATAGCCAGCGCAAGAGTATAATTGAAAAGGAGACAATTGTTAGCGAATACGGGAATTACCTTACGGCTTTACGACAGCAAATAAGAAACATCAAAAAGGATTTGGTTGCAGACGACAGAGTCCCTTCTGAAGAATTAATTGAAAGAAAGATAAATACTAAAAGATCAATTGCCTTTTATGCGGAAATGGTCGAAAACATTAATGAACTGAAGAAGAAATTGAAAAAAATGTCAAAGGAATGGGACGATATTAAAAGATCCGAAGCTAATATGGCCGGTAATTTCTTTAGCACCCTAGATGCTCAAAAACTTGAGTTTATGGAAGGTTATTTTTTAAGTCTAATGAAAAAATTTAATTATCAAAGTAAAGATAAGGACGCAATAAAAATTTCAAGAGAGAAATATTTGCCTGTTATTGAAGTGAAATTACCTAATGAGCGCCCTAAAACATATGATATACGATTCGATTCTTCCGGAAGCGATCATATTAGATGTATGTGGGCTTATTATATAGCGCTTTTAGGAACATCAAATAAATTCAGCGGTAACCATCCCAATTTATTAATTTTTGATGAACCTCAACAACAATCAGCCTCTACAACCGATTTTCATGAGTTTTTAGATGAACTTTCAAAATCTGACACATCACAAAGTATTGTATTTGCATCTTTTCAAAATTCGTTAAGTGATTTCGTTCAAGCTACACAGGATTTGAATTTCAATAGAATTGATGGTAACGGAATGTTCATAGTTAAGACATAAGTTCCAATCGGTAATCTAGTTAGCCATAATCTTCGCACAAATAAGCCCCGTTAAGTGTCCGTCTTCCGTATTGGGAAGGCACTGATATTTTATGGCATAATTCTTGTATTTATACTTTAAAACCCCTCCTATGCGCTTTACCCTAATTGCTTTGCTATTTGCATTCATGTTTGTAAGCCTTCAGCCGGTTATGGCTGCATTCCCGGTAAAAAGTATGAGTCATAAACCAGGTTTGAAGGAAGCAACAGATCGTATTGCCGGATTATCCTATCCGGGTTCCCAGCCTGCAGAACCCGCAAAGCGTACACCTTGGTTTGGTATCGGTTCTCTGTTATCAGATATTGCAGGATTTGGAATTTTTAATGGCGCCATGATTTCCATGGCGAATGAAAATATCCCACATGTTGCCCCCGGCATCAATAGCGGCCTTGTGATGGTAGCTCTTTGCTTTACACTTGGAGCAATTGTTTTAGGTGTGCTGGGAATGAAACGTAAAAGGAAATTGAAAGGCCTGGCAATTGCCGGGTTTATATTGGGTATCCTTGTTAGCTTTGTGATTCTGAAGGTTATGTCATGAGTGTTTGCTTCGGGCGGTGTTATCATTCTATGCCGGTTCTCTTAGTATCTCCAATTTGTAGTTTTTTCTTTTTTGCCAGTCTTCCTATAAAATAATAAGATGTCCGGCTGGCCGTAGTCTCCCAAAAAAAATAAACGTTCAGCTAACTGAAGCCCTGGCCGAATGATGAAACATATTATTGAATATCAAGTTCCTTAGCATAGATGCTAAATCCACCGAAAATATATTTAAACAAAATACTAACATCGGTTGCTTTTGCCTCGTCCATACATAAAACCAAACTAAAAAATATTTTAACTACTTAAACTAATTTATTATGAAAAAGATGCTTTACACAATGCTGGCAATCGTCTTTACCTTGCTGGTATCGGTTTCGAAAACCAATGCGCAATACACTATTGCCAGTTATAACGGGGGCGGCGGCTGTGGCGGCCTGGATTCCTTCTTTGTATCAATCAATGGTTATACTACCGGCCTTACCCTGGATGTATCATATGGAGATGGGAGCAGCGATGTGAATGTTGTATATGGCCCGGTATCGGGTGGAGGGTATGTATACGGCAATCATTTTTATACGGTTTCCGGCGTTTATACCATAAAAATGGTATTAATGAACGGCAGCAGCGCCTTAGACTCGATGACGATTCTCGACACCGTAGGCCTTTGCGCTGATATGTATATTGGTATGTACCATGATCTGAATTCTAATTGCGTTTTAGATGCAGGGGATTATACTATCAATATACCAACAAGTGTTGAGATTGATTCTGCCGGTACCCCTGTTGATACCATCAGCGCTACCCACGGATTCTTTTATCATGCTTTGGGCACTACAGGCACCATATATACATTTAAAGTAGTGTCCAGCCTGGCAGGGCTCGTTTTAACATGCCCTTCGGGCGGTACGCAAAGCGATACGGTCAATTCCGGCGGCTATGAAAAGAAATACTTTGGCTTTGAATGCAGTACTTCCAGCAATTTTGACCTTGCAGAGAATGTTGTGGTACATGCAGGAAGACATTCTGCTGTGTGTTACATTGATGTTACAAACGCCTATTGCAACCCGCAAAATGCTACGCTCACACTGACGATGAGCAATAAATATACCTTCTCATCCGCTTATCCCAGCCCAACTTCTGTATCGGGTAATACTGTTACCTGGAACCTGAGTTCCGTATCGGTTGACAATTCTTATTTTGTTGATGCATGGTTTACCCTGGCCGGAACTACCTGGCTGGTTCCCGGCGACACAGTGAATTCAAGTTTTGTAGTAACACCGATTACAGGGGACGCCAATACAGCTAATAATTCGCTTACAAGCGTAGATACCGTAACTGCATCCTTCGATCCTAATCATAAATCGGTTACACCGGAAGGCGTTGTAAGTGCAGGAACTGCATTACAATACAGCATTGAATTTGAAAACACCGGTAACGACACTGCTTTCGATATCCATATTATGGATACACTGTCTGATGACCTGGATGTGAATACGCTTAAAATGGTAAACTCCACCGCACGTATGGATATTGTTATGCTGAAAACACCAACAGGCCAGAATGTTGTCAAGTTCGATTTCCCCAATATCAACCTGCTTGATTCTTCTCATCATGGCGCTTGCACAGGTATGATCAGTTTCAGCATTAAAACAAAAACAGGATTGCCAATCGGAACCCTTGTGCCAAACACCGCAGGTATCTATTTTGATGCTAATCCTGTAGTGATGACCAATACCGCTTATAATACCATAGGCATACCATCCAGTGTTATATGCCTCAGCAACTATGCGGATGTGATAATATACCCCAACCCTGCCAACAGCGAAGTGATCATTAACATTGGTAATAATAATTATTCAAACGTAAGCGTTCTTAATGGCCTGGGACAGACTGTTCTGCAACAGCCATTGCTGGCAAGGGAAAGCGCTTTGAATATTAAATCGCTGAGCCCAGGTATCTATTATATCCAGGTGAAAGGAGCACAGGGCGTAAGTGTTAAGAAACTGCAGAAACTATAATTCAGACAGTCAATATAATTTCTTTTCTAAACGGGTTCGGGTTTACAGTGGTAAACCCGAACCCGTTTTTTTAGGCCCGATTATTGCGGATTAAATTCAGACTCCATGCAACATTATGAGCGAGCTTCTTTTATTACTTACACTTGTCACTATTATAGTATTGTTCCTGCGTATTGTTGTAAATGCAGTAAGACATAAACCTATTAAGAAGACCGGCATCACATTGGGCATTATAGTTGTTGCCTATACTTTATTGTGGCTTCTGTTTTCTGTGTTGAGCACAGACAGGATCGTTCCGTATGGTACAGACCTTTGCTTTGATGATTGGTGTGCAAGTATTACTGCAACAGAAAAAGTGGCAAGCATAGGGCAGGGGCAGGACGAGGTGCATGCAAAAGGCTCTTTTGTTATCCTGCATGTAAGCATGTCGAACCATGCGCGGGAGATAGCACAAACACCCAGCGAGCCGCGGATTCATATTATAGACGGGCGGGGGCATAGCTGGTCCGTTTCTGAAGCGGGGCAAAAAGCCCTGGAGCGTTCAACAGGAAAACAAACAGATCTGGCGGCACACCTTGAATTGCAGCAATCGCTGGAGACACAAATGGTTTTTGATATTCCCGCGGATGCAAAGGAGCCCAAAATACTAATAGAAGAAGGCCCCTTTATTACAAATTTGGTATTGAAGGAGGGTAGAAAATTATTTCCGGTTGGGGGTAGTGTTCCGATAAAATAAACTTAAAAAAGTTTATCTCATTCTTCAATTCCATTTCTCTTATAGTCCAGGTCGTCATAAAATTTTTCATCAAAGGTATTTCCTGAAGGTTTGCCATGTTTTAAAATAACATAGACCATGTAAATAACAAGAAAGGGCGATATAATAAGCATAACAAAGATGGCCGTACCAGGTATGCCTATAAAAGGTGAGGTCTGGAAAAAAACAGCAAATAGTATAACCAGGCTGATGACAGCAGATACTTTTTTCATTGCTTTTGATTTTTACCATGCGTATTAAAAAAATATGTTTTCATAATAGCATATGCAAAAACTATTACAAGGTATTCGTTTTGCTGCTCCAAAAAAAATAGTTCCTATCTGCGCTTGAAATCTGTAACATTTTAAGCATTCCTGTATCTAAGTTTGCAGTGATGGACTTTGAAGAGATCTATATACAGTATGCACCCGGAATATACCGGGTATGCATGGCTTATTTAAATGACCCTGATCAGGCACGCGACCTGTGCCAGGAAACATTTATATCTGTATGGCAAAATCTTTCATCTTTCAGGGAACAATCTAAAATAAGCACCTGGATTTTTCGTATTGCGACTAATAATTGCCTGCGGGCCATAGAAAAGTCGAAAAAGGTAAAAATTAGCGGGCTGCCGGCAGAACTGCCCTTTATACAGGAGGAAACAAAAGAAGCGAAACTCAATTTTTTATATAGATGCATAGCAGAACTGGAAGAAACAGACAGGATCATTATATCGTTGGTGCTGGAAGACCTGCCCCAGGAGGAGATTGCAGAAGTGACGGGCATGGGCTATTCAAATATTCGTGTCAGGATCCACCGGATAAAGGAAAAACTCACTGAAAAATTTAAGCAGCATGGACAATTTGAATGATATAAAACAGATCTGGATGAGTGCGGATGTCGATGCTTTACCTAAAGCAGATGAGGTGCTGAGGACCATCAGGCAATACCGTTTAAAACAAGTAGTAAAAGCTGTTGCGCTTTTAGTTACGTGCCTGTTGCTTCTTGCAACAATGGTCTGGGTATTGTTTGACTATAAGTCGCACATGCTGGTGACGAGGATAGGCGAGGCTTTTATGATAGGTGCTATCTTCATGATGTTGGCTATCAGTTACAGATCATTGATCAGGCTGAGCACAGGGAAGAATTTTAACAATGATCAGTTCCTGAGTTATCTGAAAGAAGAACAATTAAGATGTATTGCTTTTCAGAAAAGGACGCAGCGCATAGGTTTTGCAATGGCAACAAGCGGTCTTGCTTTATATATTTTCGAGATGGCGTCTAAAAACCTCCTACGGATGCTTGCTGTCTATCTGGCGCTTGCAATTTATTTCGTTTTCGTTTGGCGTGTCATTCGCCCGCGCGCTATGGGGAGAAAAGCTGCTAAACTAGATGAAACCATAAAAAAGCTGGAAAAATTATCCATACAATTCAAACAATAATTATCATTCGTAAAGTATATAGAACATGAAAAAATACACGATATTCCTGGCGTCCGGTTTACTTATTTTATTTGGCCCAATGCTTTTGGAGATTTTTATAAAGCTGCCGGATTTTCTGAACGGTTTTGCAAAAGGACTGGGCCTAACATTGATCGTCGGGTCTTTTATAGTAAAAATGAAGGCGAAAAAAGCAAACTCAGCTTCCGGTCAGGTATAAAAAAACCGGCAGGTTCCTGTCTGGAAACCCACCGGCATATTAAAACCTGCCCACTAAGTTCTTAAGGTGTCACTGTACCGTCCTTCACATTAATATGGAAAATGATCTGCCTGCCGCCGGGTTTTGGTCCCATTGGGTGGTGGCAATGTCCATGTCCGCCTGTAGTATCTGGAGGGGGCATATGGGTTGAATCAAATGGAGGCGGCGGCGGGGGAGGCATATGGGTAGAGTCCCCATGCATGCAATTGGAATCGATCTCTGACACGACCACGGTATCGATACCTACATATTCAGCACCTGCAGTGTAATTGTAGGCCAGGTTACCGTTTGCGTCGGTTACGATGTTGCTTAGGCTGGCATGAGAAGACTGTGTGGTAATGGCATATGCCGAAGTGGTAGCGGGCAAAGAATAAGAGTATGTGGCGCTTTTAGCTATAGTTGCTTCAACAGTTTGTGTGCTGGTGCTGCTGCCGGTAGTAGGGGATGAATTTTTCTTACAGGAAAGCATCAGCATTAAGGATGCATACAAAACGGTGAACAAAATTTTTCTGCTGTTCATAAAACTGGTTTTTAAAATTTGAAAATAATGGTCTCGTGTTTTTTAGAGTTGCTTCATACTTGCTACCGGTTTCATATTGTGTAATATAAATTAGACGCTGTAGTGCTACAAAACCTTCTATGAGATCCGGGTTTTATAGTGTAAGATTCTGTAAAATGGTGGCTGATAGTAGTTGAAATTGACGCCTTCTTATATAAATACTCAATCAGCCCCCCTTTTTTAATCAATTAAAAGCGATATCTGCTCAATTTGCTTTTTTGCAGGGGCATTGTTTAATAAATTAGGAGTCAACTAAATACCTTGTTTCATGAAACACCTGGAATTTATTATAATCATATAATGATTTTGATGTAAGGGGCAAATTGCTTGTTCTCTTGCTCCATTTTGATAAATAAGAATTGAGAACCTTACTTTATACTATAAAGGTAAGAGCACCATGATAAAAGCAATAATAATTGATGATGAAGAACGAGGCATAAATGTTCTCAGTAAGCTTATAAAGAGCTATTGTCCTGAAATACAACTGGTGGGTGCTGCTGTGAATATTGATGAGGCAATTTGCCTGGTAAGGCAGCATAGGCCCGGTGTAATATTTATTGATATAGAAATGCCGGGAAGAAATGGTTTCCAGGTATTGGAACAATTTGAAAAGGCAGATGCTGAAATAATTTTTGTAACTGCCCATAGCGAATATGCAATAAAGGCTTTGCGTATTCCGGCATTTGATTATTTGCTGAAACCGGTAAGTATTGATGAATTGCAGCGTGCGGTGCAGCGGCTTATTAATAAACAAGCCGGGGCGGGTATTTATAATCATTTTCAGCGCCTTAAAGATACCCTTACTGATGGTAATCCGTTTCATAAAATTATATTGAGCACTGTGAACGGATATTATTTTGTACAGGTAGCGGATATTATTTATTGCGAAGCTGATGAAAATTACACCCATTTATTTTTGGAAGGGCAGGTAAAATATACTGTCTCCAGGCCTTTAAAAGAATTTGTGGATATGTTTGAGGCCCATAATTTTTTTCGTATACACAAAAGTTACTTAATTAATCTTAATAAGGCTGTGTACGTAAATAGAGACTCCTCAGTCATTATGAATAACAAGAAAGAGCTACCTATTGCATTCCGTAAGCGGGCCGAATTCTTTGATCTTCTTAAGGACTTCTCATTAGTGTAAATCTCTTTTTGTGTCGGAATGTACATTTTAGAAATAGACCTATTTACGATAAAGAATTATTCCTGCACGATGGTCAGTAAAATCATTACTATAAAGTATTAGCTGAAATAAAGAGCTGTACTATACAAATCTTTGTTGTGCCATCATGGTGGCAGGAATCCGAAAAGGCCATATATAGAGTAGGAGATCAATTTAAATCTAAATCAACATGTACAGAAAACTACATTTGTGCGCCGCGAGCTTATTGTTTGCAGTATTAATGGCACTTAATTTACAGGTTCACGCACAAGCCGCCAGCGCCTCATACAATCCCGATGGGGATGCCGATATTATTACAACCTATAGCTGCACTCCGGCCGGGCAAAGCTTGCCATCCGAACAACTTAATTGGGATGGTTATGATCTGAATTACAACTCATGGACAATCCACTCGTTAGGTTGTGGCAATGTTGATGGTAACTTTCTTGTCCGTTTTGCCGGTATAAATGCGATCCCTTCTACAGCCGCGATCACTTATGCTGAGCTGCGTCTTTACGGAGTACCAAGCAGCGGTTTTGTACCACAAGGTAATTCGCAATATTCCGGTTCTCCATTTGGGCCTAATCCCGGATATGTTCAGCGTGTTACCAGTGGCTGGAATGAAACTACAGTTACATGGAATACTGCGCCAAGCACTACTGCTAGCAACCAGACAGCAACTTTGAATCTATTGACTGGGACGGCATCAACTACAATGCAATGGAATGAGGATTTCCATATTGATGTAACTGCCCTTACCCAGGATATCCAGTCCTCGGGTTCTAATAATGGTTATATGCTGTTTCTGCAAAGCGGCCCTAATTCTCCTTACCAGAGCGCGGTTTTTGCAGACAGGAACTCAAATACTCCCCCTGTTTTATATGTTGAATACCATCTTTGTAATGCAAATTTTACTTATTGCAGCAATACGCAAACTCCTAATACTTATGATTTTACAGCCACTGACCCCGGCTATCCGAATGCCACTTATAGCTGGACATTTGGAGATGGCAGCACCGGAACCGGCACAAGTATATCCCATAACTATGGACCGGGTTCTTATACAGTATGCCTTACTATTATAGGTCAAAACGGACAGACCCTTTGCAGCGAGTGCGCACAGATATGTGTAAGTTCCAACTCAGCCCCTAAACACAACACTAGTAATAACAATGACAATGGCAGCAAGGCTAACACTTCTGAACAGAATGTTCTGCATGGCACTAATCTTTCACTTTCGGATGGCACGATCAATATTATTAGCGTATCTCCCAACCCGGCGCACACCAGGCTTGACGTAAATCTCAGGCTGTTTCAAGGTGCTAATGTTCATTATAAGATATATAACATGACCGGGCAAGTAGTGGTTAATGAAAGCAAACCAATGAATGCAGGTGCTCAGAAACTTACTATTCCTGTAGAAAGCTTAACTACAGGAATGTATATACTGGAAATGGCAGACGGTTATTCCATCGCAAAATATAAATTTACAAAGGAGTAATGTTTTTTAGAATAGCTGTCAGGGCCGGTCAAAGGATCGGCCTTGATTATGCAATATGGTTTTTGAAGCTATTGTTTAAAATATATCGAAGAACTAATTTAAAATAGTAATATTGTCAATATAGAAATTGAATACAATATTTGTTTAAAGAATCTATCGCTAATGCAAAAAGGGATAAGGCATTTTTGCATCTTTTTATTGTTTTTATGTGGCATCCAGAAAGGTAATGCCCAGGAGCCTTTATATAAAAAA
>CAIYVS010000095.1 GCA_903929655.1 uncultured Bacteroidota bacterium
AGAAAATTATTTGTTGTAGGAATAGTGATAGATGGTGAACTGGTGGCAAGCGGAAGCGGCTATAACAAAAAAGAAGCAGGGCAATTTGCAGCGCAAAAAACAATTGATACTTTAAATATCTGATAGTTTCATTTCAAGGAAAGGAAATTTTTTCTACTAATCGGACATTAAATTACACTCATCATTCCAGTTTCGGCTAAAGCCATCCTGTATTTCATTACATCCATCTTTAAAGGACGGGGCTAATAATATAGTTTACTGATTCCAATTGGGCATTTGCATTATTATTTCCACATTTGCATTATGCGTGCAGTAATTCAGAGAGTATCAACAGCCACTGTTACTATAAATGGTGATATGAAGTCTGCCATAGGTATTGGTTTCCTGGTTTTGCTGGGTATTGAAGCTATAGATACCCAAGATGATGCAGACTGGCTTTGCAGGAAGATCGTACAATTGAGGGTTTTTGCTGACGAGGCGGGATTGATGAATAAGGACATAAAAGAGGTAGATGGTGAAATTATGGTGGTAAGCCAGTTTACCCTGCATGCTGCCTATAAAAAGGGAAACAGACCTTCTTTTATTCGTGCGGCAAGGCCTGAGCAGGCTATTCCTTTATATGAATATACTGTGGCGCAGTTAACAGAATTGCTGGGCAAACCCATTGCTACGGGTACTTTCGGGGCTGATATGAAGGTCGCACTGGTAAATGATGGGCCGGTAACGATTATTATGGATACGCAGAATAAAGAGTGAAATCCCAAAGGAACTTATTGCATTCTATTAGTTCTCAGAGTACAGTCACTATTCGGGACAGGTCTAAACTTGTCTTCGAGAAAATATTTTACTGATGCCCGCAGCCTACTTAAATCATCCTTTCCGATACCAACATCAATTTGAGTAATATTATTGTTAGATTTTCGTGTGTACTCAAATGCACCGTACATTTCATGGGTGTTGTCGTCAAGCCGATTCTCAGTTCCAAGAAAAAACAATGGGTTTAATTCAGCTGTGCCACTATCAGCGAACAACAAATCATTTTCTAAATACCATTTAAAGTTGAAAGCAATACAGCTTTCATTTAGTCTCCTTAAAATCAATTTGGACACTTGCGCATTAGAATTTCCAATAAATGTGTACTCAGTTCCTTTATATAAATCGCGGGGAAACGTAAAAGTATCATTACCTGCTATAATAAAACTGTCTATCAGCTTTATTGAATCGGGGTAGTCGCAAGCCTTTATCTGTTTTAAAAAGCCCTCTGAGTATTTTGATTCATCTTTTATAAATACTTTATGTTCCCTACCTGAATCTTTTGGATTAGGCGACAAAGGTAAAGTTGTATTGTTAGCTTGATTAGTTCCACAGGTCAGAATTTCGAAATACAAAAAAAACAGTACCAGGTATTTGAATGTTTTCATTTATACGCTCTAAACACTTTAAAAGTATATATTTCAGACCAACTGAGTATATTATTTTATTTTTGGCTTATGATCTTTGATGATGAATATTTTATGCGGCAGGCTTTAAGACAGGCTCAAGTGGCTTATGATGCGGGTGAGGTGCCTGTAGGCGCTATTGTGACCTGGGACAATAAGATCATCAGCCGGGGACATAACCAGGTGGAACAACTGAATGACAGCACTGCACATGCAGAAATGATAGCCTTAACTGCTGCCTTTAACCAACTGGGGAGTAAATATCTGCCTGAAGCGACATTGTATGTAACGGTGGAGCCCTGCCTGATGTGTTGCGGGGCCATCTACTGGAGCAAGGTGGCAAGAATTGTTTATGGGGCGGAAGATGTTAAGAACGGGTATAAGAAAACCACGGGGAGCAATTGGCCTTTTCATCAAAAGGCTACATTATCTTCGGGGGTACTGGCCGGGGAATGTGCACAATTGATGAAAGATTTTTTTGCAGCAAGACGATAATAGATATGTATACCTGGCACAAAATTGAGCATATAAGTGCTACCCTGCTTTCTGAAAATAAAATGCAGGAGTTTGCTGTTGCGGATAAAAAAATAGGATTGGTGAAGAGGCATGATAAGATCTATGCTTTCTCTGCCACGTGCCCACATGCTAGCGCCTCCTTATGCGACGGATGGATGGATGCACAGGGCAGAATAGTTTGTCCGCTGCACCACTACCGTTACGACCCGGCTAATGGCAGGAATACAAGCGGTGAAGGTTATAAACTGAAAACCTATCTTGTAGAAATAAAAAACGATGAGATTTTTGTAGGCGTATTATCTTAGTATCGCAATGAGTCATCCCCCATATTTAAAACAAGGTTCTGTAATTGGTATCTGCTGCCCCGCAAGTGCAGTGGCGATGGAAAAAATTACACCAGCCATACAGGTGCTGGAAGAATGGGGCTTTAAGGTGAAGCAGGGAAAAACCGTTGGCACCAGTCACTTTTATTTTTCCGGTACAGATGCAGAACGCCTTGCCGATCTGCAGGCCATGATGAATGACCCCGAAGTAGATGCTATACTGATGGGACGGGGCGGTTATGGTATGAGCCGGATCATAGACGGACTTGATTTCAGCGCCTTTTTGCAAAAGCCCAAATGGATATGTGGCTTTAGTGATATTACAGTATTGCATAGCCACTTGCAGGCCAATTATAATATGCCCTGCCTGCACAGCCCGATGTGCGGGGCATTCAGGCAGGAGACAAAGGATGCTGAGCACATAAGAAATTTCCTGGCAGCTCTTACAGGGGGGGCTTTATCTTACTATGCCCCTATATCGTCTTACAATCGGAAGGGAGAGAGTAGTGGTAAACTTTGTGGTGGCAACCTGTCTATTTTGACGCATCTTACAGGCTCTGTGTCTGAGGCAGACATGACGGACAAAATATTGTTTATCGAAGAGATTGACGAATACCTGTATCATGTGGACCGCATGCTGCTGAACCTGAAACGGGCCGGCAAACTGGAGAAGCTGAAAGGACTGATAGTTGGATACCTTACGGATATGAAGGATACGGAACGCCCTTTCGGACAGAAAATAGAAGAGATCATTTATGATAAGGTGAAGGAGTATGATTATCCTGTTTGCTTTAATTTCCCCTGTGGGCATGAGGATATCAATTATACCTTAAGCCTCAACTTGCAGCATCAATTAACAGTAGATGAAAACGGCGGACATTTAGAATTGATCCGCTGAGCCTATTGTTTCTTTCCAGGCCTTCATTCCACCACTAAGGTTGTAGAGATTATGAAATCCCAGTGTTTCCATTCTTTGTATAGCAATAGTACTGCGGATGCCTTTCTCGCAATATAGCACCACATCTCCGTCTTTAGGAATATCTGCCTGTTTTAAAAAAAGATCTCCCATGGGGATATGGATGCCGCCTATATTAAATAGCTCACGTTCCCATCCTTCACGTATATCTACAAGAAGAAAGCCTTTATTACTTTCTATCCAGCTTTTTAATTCTGTGGGTGTTATTTGATGCATCCTGAGATCAGAGTTTCAATTTGGATGGATTTCGGCGCGTATCCAAGAATACCAATAATTCCACGATTCGTTTGACCTTGTGTTTGCGATAAAATAAAACAACTTGTTTACTGATAACAACTTTATGAATATTCCTTCTCTTATTTGTACGGGGGAAAAGGTCTGGATAAATTGCTATCAATTGTAGTTTGTCTTCTACGATATTGATAAAATTCCTGACTTCTTTTTCGCTCCATTCTTGTATCAGGTAGTCAGCTATATTCTCATGCGAATCTTTTGCCGGAATTGTCCACTTTATTTGGTAAGCCATTTCTTATATTTTTTCATCACTTCTTCATGTGATAAAAGTTTTCCTGCATCAGCTTGTTTGATGGCTTCGTCTATATCCTCTTTTACATTATCCGGCAGCTCATCCCAAAAATCATATTGATGTTCTGCTTCAAGCATTGCATAAACCATTTGCACAGTTTTATCATCTGCCTCGTCAATATATTTCTTTACCTGTTTTCTCAATAGATCACTTGGCG
>CAIYVS010000096.1 GCA_903929655.1 uncultured Bacteroidota bacterium
ATGAACTATACTGTTACTATTATGTTAATAGAAGAGTTATCGAGAAGACCTATGCCCGAAGTAACAAATCCAGAAATAGCACAACCTGCAGAAAGCGCTCCAAGGGGAGAAGCCTCAAGTATATATGAACGATGTTTCATTGCCACTGCCCACAATATCCATGTAAGCCACCCGATTACCAGACAGCACTCTGAAACTATCCATTCCCTTTGGCGAAAGATTGACATGGCCATTTTCGCTAAGTGGAGCTGTACTTACAAAAAACATTTTTTGTTTTTCAATAAACGCTTTATGCTTGTCCTGTATAATATTAACAATTGCACCCATAAACTGCCTTTAAGCTTGTAACATTAAAATTATAGGATTATTTGCAAGCGGCATGAAAAAATTTGCATTTCAAAATTTACAGGAAGATAATATGGGTATAGGAATAATCTTTGCGCAGCGGCTACTTTTGCTTTTTATTCAGAATCTTTTCAGATTTGTGATCAAATATTTGTAATATTATTTAATCTTTTAAAACCATATAATATGAAAAAAATAATATTGTTCGCATCCGCAATGCTTAGTTTGAATGCATTTGCTCAAAATATAAACGAATCAAAAGTACCCGCAGAGGCTAAAAAAACTTTTTCTGTCAGTTTCCCTTTGGCATCTGCTGTGAAATGGGAAAACGAAAAAGGCAGCTATGAGGCAAATTTTATTGTAAAGGGTAACAAAATGTCTGCTCTTCTCAACCAGCAAGGAACATGGCTGGAAACAGAAAGGACAATTGCCGTCAATAATTTGCCAAAGGATGCCCAGGAATATGTGAGAAAAAACGCTAAAGAAAAAGTGCAGGAAGTTTCTGAAATAAAAAAAGCCAATAATGAGATCAGTTACGAGGCGCACATGTCAAAAGGAGCTGACCTGATGTTTAATGCGCAGGGCAAATATCTAAAAGCTGAAAAAGATTAATTCCTTCATAAAAATATATACAGAATGTTTTCAAAGCCTTTTTTATTATCAGTTCTCTTATTAACGGGCATCTCCTTTGCGTCGGTTTGTGATGCCCAGAAAACGGCAATATATCATGTGCGGAATACTTTTCATGTTTCTGGTAGCGGAGGATGGGACTACATCTCCATCAATCCTGCAACAGGCAATATTTATATTGCGCACAGCACTGTAGTTAGTATTATTACTCCTGACGGAGAGCCAGCAGGCGAAATACCTAATACCACGGGAGTGCATGGCGTAGCATTTGCTCCCGACTTTGGCAAAGGCTTTACCAGCAATGGCAAATTGAACACGGTGACCATTTTTGGCATTAAAAGCAATACCGTATATGCAAACATACCTGTAGGGGACAAGCCCGATGCCATCATGTATGACCCCTATTCTAAAAATGTTTTTGTATGCAATGGCAAGAGCCATGATCTTACTGTGATAGATCCCTTTGTAGGAAATGTACTGCATACCATTCCTTTAGGGGGTAAACCGGAAACTGCCGTTTCTGATGAAAAAGGAAACTTGTATGTTAACCTGGAAGATAAAAATGAAATAGTGGTTGTAAACGCAAAGACTTTTGATGTAACAGCACATTGGTCTTTGAAAGGAGGTCAAGAACCTACCGGGCTTGCAATTGATAAAAATACCATGAGGTTATTTGCCGGCTGTGATAAAAAGCTGGTAGTAATGGATGCTACCAATGGTAAAATAGTCACTAAAATGCCTATCGGCAAAGGCTGTGACGGCGTGGCATTCGACCCCCAGGAAAAAATAATATACACTGCTAATGGCGAAGATGGTACCCTGAGTGTAATCAAAGAAATTGCTGCCAATAAATATAAACTGGTAGAAAATACGGTTACAAAAAAAGGCGCTAGGACCCTGACATTGGATACCAGGACACACCTGGTTTATCTGCCCACAGCAGAATTGGAAAAAACAAAGAAGCCGGGACAAAAAAGGCCCGATATGATCCAGGGAACTTTCCAGGTATTGGTTGTAGGTAAGTAATCAGGTAGGGATAAATAAAGTGTATCTTTCTGTGCTAAGCTATTCTGCAAGTGAAAATTCTTATAGTAGAAGATGAGCCTGCTTTAAACAAAAGTATGGTTGAGTACCTGGGTTCGCAGCACTATCTCTGCGAATCGGTTAAGAATTATGACGATGCGCTGGAGAAGATGGAGCTTTACCAATATGATTGTATTGTATTAGACATCATGCTGCCCGGCGGCAGCGGCCTTGAATTATTGAAGGTGCTCAAGGCCGCTAATAAAATGGATGGTGTTATTATTATTTCCGCCCGCAACGAACTGGATGATAAGATCAGCGGTTTAAAACTGGGGGCTGATGACTACCTTACCAAGCCTTTTCATTTGTCTGAGCTAAGTATGCGCATAGCTGCTATCATTCGGCGTAAAAACCAGCAGGGCAATAACCTCGTGGAGTTTGGTGAAATAAGTGTAGATACGCAGGGGAGAAATGTAAAGGTGAGAGAAGAGCATATTGTACTGACAAGAAAAGAGTACGAATTGCTGTTATACTTTATTATTAATAAAAACAGGGTCCTTTCAAAGAATGCAATTGCAGAACATCTATGGGGCGATGATATGGATATGGCCGATAATTACGATTTTATTTATGCCCACATAAAAAACCTGAGAAAAAAGCTATTACAAGCCGGTGCAGGCGATTACCTACAGAGTGTATATGGCATGGGCTATAAATTTTCTGACCATTGAAGCTTTTAACGAAATATAATCGCATTAATATCGGCGCCACTATTTTTATTTTCCTTATTGGCAGCTGCACTTTTTATTTTCTCTTACGTTATATCCTGGTGCGGGAACTAGATGCTACTCTGAAATCGGAAAAGCAGGAGATAATGCAATTCAACGCAATTCATCATGCCTTGCCGGATATTGTTGTCACAAAAGAACAAACAACGGCATATTTTCCTGCACCTGTGCTTGTTGGCACTAGTTTTAATAACAGGCTACTCAGTAGTAGAGGCCATGAAGAATATTACAGGCAAATACAATTTGGAGTGGAAGTAAAAGGAAACTATTACCTGGTAACAGTAAATAAACCATTAGAAGAAACTGAAGACCTCTTACAAGTCATAATAATCGTAACCAGCGGAATGATCGCACTGATACTGCTCGTCGCTTATTTCATTAATCGCAGGGTCTTGAACAGCCTGTGGAGGCCCTTCCATCAAACTATAGAAAGCGTTAAAAAATACAAACTAACGTCACAGGAAACCTTACAACTAGGTGCAACCAGCATAGATGAATTTTCCATGCTTAACCAAAGTATTTCCGGTATGACTGAAAGGGTACAGCAAGACTACCATTTACTTAAAGAATTTACAGGGCATGCCGCACATGAAATGCAAACCCCCCTGGCAGTTATCCGCAGCAAACTGGATATGCTTATCCAGAATGAAAATTTATTGCAGGGAGATTCACGAAATATACTTGAAATAGAAGCTGCTGTTAACAGACTCTCCCGTTTAAACCAGTCATTACTCTTGCTGACAAAGGTGGAGAACCGGCAGTTTGTTTTGAACGAAGAGATACGATTAGACAAAATAATAGAGGAAAAATGTGCTGAGCTCTCCGAAATGATGAGATTGAAGTATCTCACTCTTGCAATTGAAAGTACTCCTATCCAGGTGTATTTTCATCAGCAACTGGCGGAGATAATTGTGAGTAATTTGCTGAATAACGCTATCAGGTATAACATGGAGGGTGGCAGCATTCAAATATCTTTAACTGAAAATTCAATTTCTATTACTAACACTTCCGGTCTGCCCGCTTTGGATGAAGAAAAAGTATTTCAGCGTTTCTACCGGCATCGCGACACACGGGAAGAGGGCAATGGGCTGGGTTTGTCGATAGTTAAGGAAATCTGTGAGCTCGCAGGTTTCAATATCGCTTACGAATATCAGGATAATAATCACATTTTTACCATCGTATTTAATAAAAAAAGCCATTAACACGCTTTTATACAAAATTGGTTCAGAATTGGGTTGTTTCTTTGTTTGCCAATTTTAGTAAAGCCTGGTCAATTTGTATTAATTAATATCAGCAATGAAAAATAGGACTATCCTGATTCTCCTCTTTTGTTTTTTAAATACAGCTTGTTTTGCGCAAGCGGTAAGGTCGCTTGACTATTACCTCGATCACGCCTTAAAGAACAGCCCTTTATCAAAGGATTATGGTAACAGGCTCATTGCAAATTTAATCGACAGCCAACGATTAAGGGCCACCTTCGAACCCCAGGTGAACGCAGTTGCAAATAATAATTGGTTTCCCCTGGTAAATGGATACGGATATGACGCCATCCTGAGCAATGGTGCAGCATTTAATGACCTGGTAAACCTTAACCAGGCCTTCATCGGACGGAAAAATCTCAGGGCACAATATAATGGCATACGCCTGGCTGGTGATTCTTTAAGTAATGAACAGAAACTTTCCGAGCAGGACCTGAAACGAACCATCACAGCTCAATATATAGTGGCATATGGCGATCTGCAGCAATTGAATTTCAATATAGAGACAAACAAGCTCCTGCGAAACCAGGGAGCAATTTTAAAAAGGCTGACCGAAAATAATATTTACAGGCAAACAGATTATCTTACTTTTTTTGTAATATTGCAGCAGCAGGCGCTACAGGTGAAACAACTCCGGATACAGTTTCAAACCAATTATGCCACGCTTAATTACCTCTGTGGTATATTCGATACCACATCTTCGGAGCTTACTGAACCGGATATCCCAATACAATATTCCCCCGGCTCCTCCACTTCCATATTTTTTCTTCGCTTTGTAACAGATAGTTTGTTAAGGCAAAACGATATGGCCATACTTAACTATAGTTACAGACCTAAATTGAGTGTATTTGCCAATGCAGGCTATAGTTCATCCCTGGCTTACCAAGCTTATAAGAATTTTGGTACCGGCCTGGGTTTTGGCGTAAATGTACCTATTTATGATGGTCATCAAAAAAAAATGCAGGAGCAAAAGATACATCTATTAATGAACACTAATTCTGAGTACAGGGATTTCTTCGCCAAACAATACCAACAGCAAATAGCTATGCTTCAGCAGCAATTATCGTCCACCCAATCCTTAATAAGTGAAATAAATGATCAGATAGTATATTCACAGGGATTGATAGATGTAAACGGCAAACTGCTGCAAACAGGCGATGCCAAAATTTCTGATTACGTTATTGCCATAAATAATTACCTGGCCGCGAAAAATTTATTGACACAAAATAATATCAGCAGGCTGCAGATCATTAACCAGCTAAATTATTGGAACAGATAAAAAGAAATTTATGAAGTGCTACAATAAACTTATTTCCGGAATGTACTGTTTGTTTGTGATGTGCTTATTCGCATGTCACGGCAAAGAGAATAAAGATGCAGGCGAATCAAAAGAAATTGCCGGTACTCCTGTCACAGTTACAAGTGTAAGCAATGAAGCACTTACGGAATATGCCGAATTGAACGCCACTTCGGCTTTTTTACAAAAAAATTATGTCAAAGCTATTACAGGAGGCTATATTAAGTCTGTTAATACCGGATTGGGAAAGTCTGTAAACAAGGGACAAACATTGTTTATTATGCAAACAAAAGAAGCCCAGAGCATTGGAAATTCTGTATCTAAACTGGATCCGTCATTCAAATTTTCAGGTATTATAAATATTAAGGCTGGTGGCAGTGGCTTTATCGCCCAGTTGAATCATCAGGTGGGCGATTATGTGCAGGATGGGGAACAACTTGCCGTCATCAACGATGTAAATAGTTTTGCTTTTCTGTTGAGCCTCCCCTATGAGCTAAAACAGTACTTACAGCATAATCCCAAAATCGAGTTGCTTTTACCTGACGGTACTAAGCTAAACGGCACGGTAAGTTCTGCAATGCCTACCGTAGATCCCGCCTCACAGGTACAGAGTATTGTTATAAAAGTTCCCGGTGCAAATAATATACCTGAGAACCTGATAGCCAAAGTGCGCATAGTAAAAGTGAATAAGGAAAATGCAATATCCCTTCCCAAACAGGCTGTATTGACAAATGATGTGCAAAGTGGTTTTTGGGTAATGAAAATGATAGATTCTAACACGGCAGTAAAAGTGCCTGTTCAAAAAGGAATAGAGACAAAAGACCGGGTAGAAATAGTGTCACCGAAATTCAGCGCTGCGGATAAAATTTTGCTTACCGGAAATTACGGCTTGCCGGATACGGCAAAAGTTGAAATTGTTCAATAGAGAAAGATGAAGAATTTTTTCGTTTCATACAAGAATCCTTTAACGGTTGTGTTAGTGCTGCTGATGGCAGGCGGCGTATTGGCGTACAGCAAATTGCAGACTTCCCTGTTTCCGGAAATCACTTTTCCGAAAATAAAGATCATTGCCGATGCTGGTTTGCAGCCTGTGAACAGGATGATGGTAACGGTGACGAAGCCACTGGAATTGGCAGTGAAGCAAGTTCCTGATCTTCATATGGTAAGAAGCACGACCAGCAGGGGTAGTTGTGAAATATCTGCATTCATGAACTGGGATGCCAA
This sequence comes from uncultured Bacteroidota bacterium, assembly GCA_903929655.1. Taxonomy (GTDB): domain Bacteria; phylum Bacteroidota; class Bacteroidia; order Chitinophagales; family Chitinophagaceae; genus JABDGU01. The sequence goes on from CAIYVS010000096.1 coordinate 6,567, forward strand.
TATTGATATCAGCCAGCAGCGTATTGAATCAAGGATCAATGAAATAAGGAACACATTACCTGCAGATATACAAATAAGGGTGGAGAAGATGAACCCGTCCATCTTGCCGGTCATGGGTTACATGCTGGAGAGTAATACAAAGTCGCCTATAGAATTAAAACAACTGGCTAACTATACCATAAAACCCTTCCTGTCACAAATAGAGTGTATCTCAGAGATCCGTGTTATAGGCGGAAAACAAAAAGAATACTGGCTGGTGCTGGATGCTCACAAAATGGCTGCCTTGTCTATTACACCTGAATTTTTGAGCGCAGCTTTGTCTCAGACCAACTTTATTAAGTCAAACGGATACCTGTCTGACTATCGCTATCTATACTTATCTGTGACGGATGCTACGGTGCACACTATCAGTGACCTGGAAAACCTAGTTGTTAGAAATGACGGGAAACGTATAGTGCGGGTAAAAGACATTGCAGAAGTAAAAATCAGCGAGGCAAAGGAATATATAAAGATCAATGCCAATGGCAGAGAGGGCCTGCTGATAGCGATCATAAAACAACCTAATGCTAACCTGCTGGATGTATCTGCCAAAGTAGAAGAAAACATTAAGGGGCTTAGAGCCATTCTGCCAAATGATGTCACCATAAAGCCCTATTATATACAGTCCGACTTTGTGAAGGACGCGGTGAAAAGTGTGTCAGATAGTTTGTTGGTAGGCCTGGGTCTTGCTATTATTGTTGCCATACTGTTTTTAAGATCACTGAAAGCGAGCACTACGATATTAATTACGATACCTGTTACACTTTCCCTTACGCTTATTGTGTTATATGCCATAGGCTACACCATTAATATCATGACGCTGGGCGCGATAGCCGCCGCACTGGGCCTTATTATAGATGACGCCATAGTTGTAGTGGAACAGATACACCGCACGCATGAAGAGCACCCCGGTGAACCCAGCACTTCACTTACACAGAAAGCGATCCGCTATTTATTTCCTGCTATGGTGGGATCTTCCATCAGCACCATTGTTATTTTCCTGCCGTTTTTGTTTATGAGCGGCGTGGCAGGGGCTTACTTCAAGGTGTTGACCAATACCATGATCGTTACATTGATCTGCTCGTTTTTCGTTACCTGGATAGGCCTGCCGGTCATTTATCTTTTGCTTACAAAAAATAAGCTTAAAGGAAAAGATAAACCCGAATCGGAGCACGCAGTAAAGCAACAGAAATGGGTAGCTTATTTTCTGAAACGACCCTGGATAAGTATAGCCGTTATTGCTATGCTTGCAGGCTCTGTGATACTTATTTTACCCCATCTTGAAACCGGTTTTTTGCCGGAGATGGATGAAGGCAGTATTGTTTTAGATTACAGCTCGGCACCGGGTACCTCCCTGGAAGAAACAGACCGCATTCTGAGGGAAGTTGAAAAGATCATTGTCGGTACTCCAGAAGTAGAAGCCTATTCCCGGAGAACGGGCACGCAAATGGGTTTCTTTATCACCGAACCTAACCGGGGCGATTACCTGATACAACTGAAAAAATCGAGACTTAAAACAACTGACGCGGTAATAAGTGAATTGAGAAAAAAGATAGAAGCTACACAGCCCGGCTTACGGATAGATTTCGGACAGGTGATCGGTGATATGCTGGGCGACCTGATGAATTCCGTGCAGCCTATAGAAATTAAGATATTCGGCGATGACCAGCAAAAATTGAAAAATCTTGCGGTAAAGGTGTCGGATATTGTTACCGGTATAAAAGGAACAGCCGACGTTTTTGATGGTATCGTAATAGCAGGACCTTCTGTGAGCATCGTTCCGGACTATGGTAAACTGGCACAATACGGTATCACTCCGGCCAATCTGCAAAATCAGGTGCAGACATCTTTGGAAGGTAATGTGGCAGGCAGTGTGCTTGAAAAGGAACAGTTGTCTGCTATCCGTACCATATATCCAGGGAACAGGAGCATGAGTGTTGCGGACATCAACCAAATGCAGCTTTTTCTGCCGGACGGGAAATTAATACCACTTAAATCGCTGGTGAATGTTGTGGTGGATTCCGGGGATGCCGAAATACAAAGACAAAACATTCAATCGATGGCGGTGATAACCGCGAGGCTTGACAACCGCGACCTTGGAAGTGTGATAAAAGATATCCAGAAAGCGCTTGGCTCCCAAATTGCTTTGCCGCAGGGCTATCATATAGAATATGGCGGTTCCTATGCCGAGCAGCAGCAATCATTCAAGGAATTGCTTATGATATTGATCAGCTCCAGCCTCCTGGTGTTTGGTGTCATTTTATTCCTGTTTAAAGATTTCCGGGTGGCCTTAGTAATTCTCCTGATCTCGGTCTTAGGAATTTCAGGAAGTTATGCGGCTTTGTTTTTGACGCACACTGCATTGAATGTAGGCAGTTATACAGGCCTGGTAATGATAGTGGGTATCATTGCTGAAAATTCCATTTTTACCTTTCTGCAATTCAGGGAAGCGGTAAAAGACAGCAGTGTTGATGAGGCATTGGTCTATTCTATTTCCACCCGGCTGCGACCCAAGTTAATGACAGCATTGGGCGCTATTATTGCTTTAATGCCCCTTGCGTTGGGTATTGGTACGGGAGCACAGTTGCATCAACCCCTTGCCATAGCCGTGATCGGCGGTTTTATTATTGCATTGCCTTTACTGCTGGTCGTTTTGCCAAGTATACTGAAGCTAATTTATAAAAAGGATATGGGTACCTGATTATATTGAGTCCAATAATAAATTTCACATTGCAGCATAGCCGTGTACTTATCAACTCGCGTCGCTGCGAGGTACGAAGCAGTCTCACGAAATGAGGAAGTGTACTACCCCGACTTTGTTTGTGAAATCATTTATTTGATTGTAAGTAATACATTTGAAATTGCTGTCTAAGCAAAACAAAATTCAAACTACAACCCGGCATCCCTTACACGCTACCCAGTTAATATTTCATCTTTACGATAACTATGTAAATAGAAAATGCCCCTTCAAAAGGGGCATTTTCTATTTTAAAGAGATTAGGATAATTAGTGCTGAACTACCACACGGAATGATTTGCTTTGCTCATCAGATTTGATGCGAAGCATGTAAATTCCATCAGCTACATTCACAGAAACCTTCTGGTCCAGAACTGAATTATTTACCGTTGCACTTGTGCTATAAATAATCTGTCCCAGCGAGTTCATCATTTCTAAGCTGATTTCCTTATTGTTGATGCCATTCAAAAATCCTTTTACTGAGAATGTACCATTAGTAGGATTAGGATATAAATTCACATCGCTGAAAGCATTGAGTGCTTTCACGCCTGTGTTGTTGGATATATGCATTACGATGCTGTTACTTACAGCAGAATCAGGATCGGCACACATCGTGCTGCTATAAACTGTAAGCGTAACAACAGCAGAATCCATCAAAGCCTGGCTGGTAAAGGTAGATCCGGTACCATAAGGAGCAGGAATAGCAACACCATTCACACTCCATTGGTAAGCATCAGTTGGGCCTGGGTTAACAACATAACTGGTGAAGGTAACACTCGTACCCAGCGATACTGTATTGCCGGGGCTTACATATATAAACGCAACAGGCGTAACAGTAGGTAATACGGTGATACCGATCGTGTTGCTGACAACCACATTCTGTGATACACATGCTCCGCTGCTCGAAATAGTAAGAACACAATAAACACTATCGCCGTTTCCTAAGAATGGGCTGCCCCAGATGCCGCTTATAGCACCTACCACAACCTGGTGGTCATCATACCACTGGTAAGTTGGGTTATTTCCTCCATTAGTTGTTGTTGCTGTAAAGCTGATCGGGTGGCCCTGGCAAACAGAATCGCTTGCAGGGTTTGCACTTATTGTTATAGCTGGTATTAAACTTGGACTGATGGTAACAATAACGGTATCTCTTGCAGAACGGCAACCATTCAGATTTACCTGGGCGTAGTAATTACCACCCGCAGCAAAAGGTACATTGGTAATTGTAGGATTTTGAGAAGTAGAACTGAAACCGTTTGGCCCGGTCCAAATATAAGTAATGCCATTTGTAGAAGAACTGGCATTAAGATTAAGTGTCTGGAACTGGCATACCGGGCTATTGCTGCTTGCTGTTGGTGCGCTTGGTATCACACTGCTGACAGTAACAGTAGTAGAACCTGAAACTGAAGTACAGCCTGCATGCGCCAGGGTAACCGTGTAAGTGCCGGCCATTGAAGTGCTTACACTTGCCCTGTTCGTGTTCTGCAGTGCAGCACTAAATCCAAGCGGGCCAGTCCAGCTAAAAGTTACTGCGGCTACATTGGTATTGGTTGAGTATAAATACAAAGAGTCTCCCACACATATAGGCCCATTGTTAGTAGCTGTAGGAGCAATAAGAGCAAATACCTGGATATTAAGTCCCTCAGCTGCTGAAGTATCAACAGGGTTTGTTGAAACAATGCGTATCCTGTAACCATTACCAACAGCTGTTCCTGCCGGAATTGTTGCATTGATATTTCCTGCTGTTGTGGCAGATACAGAACCAATATTTACCGGAGCTGCAAAACTACCTGCTGCATTAGATAATTGAACAGTAAAAGTATTACCTGCAAGGAAGTTGTGATTTACTGAATCCTGGAATGTGAAAGCTTGTCCAGCACATAAAAGAGTATCGTTAAAATTACTTTTGATATAAACGATGGTGTCTTCTGCAAATTTAGCAACAAAACCATCACCATAATTTGTGCCTGCACCACCATAGGTAGTTTGAGAAGCATTTGATGTTGCAAAAGAAGAATTACTTGAAGTATTACCGCCCAATACAATAACCTGTCTTGTTCCTGAAGGGCTGCAGGCGACACCTTGGGCAACGTCTAGTTTAGAGCCACCAATATAAGTTGCATATTGTCTTGTCCCGGTACCGTTAAATGAGGCAATAAATGCATCAGATGAACCGGTACCACCCCTCGTTAGCTGGTATGCATCCGGAGTAGTTTGCGCGGTATCTGTACGGGTACTACCAACGATCCATACATTATTGTACTGATCAACAGCAACGCCGTTCACTGCATCAATACTATCGCCACCAATATAGGTAGACCAGCCAATGGCCCCAGTACCTGAAAATTTAGCGAGGAAGCCATCGGTAGGACATCCGTTACCGGTACATCCGCCGGTAGAATGATATACGCCGCCGTAAGCAATATTGCTGGTACTGGAGGTTGTGCCTGCAATATAAACGTTTCCGCTTCCATCAATAGCTATGCCGTTTGCCTGTTCCGTTCCGGTACCGCCCAGGAAAGTACCAAAATTCAAAGAAGATCCTGATCCGTCAAAACAAGCCAGGAAAGCATCACTCTGGAAACCGCTGCCGCCACCGGCTGTTGTTTGGTAAGCTCCTGTAGTTGCTATAATGTGAGGGATGGTACCACCTGTTGGAGATGTTGTATATCCGGCTATATAAATATTATTACCGGCGGCATCACTTGTCACACCAAAGGCCGCTTCGTCTCCTGAACTGCCGTAAAGTGTACACCATGCTAAATTTCCAGCAGTGTCATATTTGGCAAGAAATGCGTCTCCATAAAAGAAGCCGCCTCCTGTAGTACTGCTATAGGCAGCAACCGTTGCAATGCTTTGTCCTGTACATCCGTTACCGATCCCGGTCATAGTATTACCGGTAAGAAAAACCTGGTAAGAGCTGTTTACACATAAACCTAAGCCTTGCTCATTTCCACAGCCGCCTTTATAAGTTGACCATATTCTTTGCCCCGAAGAATCAAATTTTGCAAGCAAAGCATCACCTGTGGCATTACCGCCACTTGTTGGTCCTGCATTTGTAGTTTGTCCTACTGTTGCCAAGCCGGAACTTGTAGTGTTACCGCAGATATAAACTTTTCCTATTCCGTCAGTCGCGACTCCGTAGCCGTAATCACTTCCAGTACCTCCAAAATAAGTAGCCCATATCAAATTGCCTTTTGGATTATATTTTGCTATAAAAATATCCCATGTGTTGGAGCCGCTAAGTGCAGTCTGAAAAGCGCCGGATGTTGCAATGCCACTTGTTGAGGCTGTTTGTCCTACTGCATAAATATTACCCCAGGGGTCTATAGACAAAGACCTGACATTGTCGCTGCCGGGGCCACCAAAATAAGTATTCCATTTTAAAACCGGGTCTATAACCAGCGTGCCTTTTGATGCTTCTGTATTGAATGAAAGTGTATTGTCGTGCAATTCAAATTTAGATGCAACGGTTTTTCCTGTTTCCTGTATATAGGCAACAGGGGCCTTTTCTGTAATAGTGCCTAAGGGAGATTTTGCAATAAGGCTTCCGTCTGAAGACAAATTCAGGTTTGTTGCACCTTCATATTTCAATTGTATATCTTTTGGATTGGCGCCTTCATGCAAAATGAAATCGTATTCCAACTGATTGTCCTTTATGTAAAGCACCCAATCAATATTCGGGTAAATATTTTTGTAAGTGATCCTGTTATAAGAATGAGCAACCGCACCATCTTTACCGAACTGAGGTAGCAGATATCTTTCGAAATAGCCTTGTTGCTCACCTGTAATGACATTTGCATTTAGGTTGGCGCCTGCAAGGCTCATGTCAATGCGGTAATCGGTGATATCATCATTTGCTTCTTTTTTTGCAAACTGGTAGTGTAGCTGCGCTTTACCTATCAATATATTCAGGCCCGGATTACTGAGCTTGAACTGCACATCGTTGCGGGCATTGTTGTTTTGGTCTACTATCTGCCCCTTGTTTTCAATAAAGAGCATAGGTTTACCCTGCAACCCCTCTGCAGATGTTGATTTAACATCGCGGGCAAGCAATGAGAAGGGAATGGCAAGGCAACAAAACAGTAAAGAATAGTAAGTACGATTAAAGCGCATAATCCTTGTATTTATGTTTAATAATGTCGATTTTAGCTAATTAGATGCAATATAATAATTATCTCACAGCAATATATATAACTTTAGCTACAATTCAATTGATTTTTGATAAAAAATTAGGGAAAGCAAAGCCCTGGTTTCATGAACACAATCATATAGTGCGATTCATGATTTATGTATAGAGAACATTAAATAATATTGCTATTCAATTTCGTCTTTTACTACTGGGTTGATCGTAACTTTTACCCGCATAATGCGCATTTTATTTATTTCCATTACGGTAAAGGTAAAATGCTCATATACGATTTGTTCGCTTACAGATGGGAATTTTCCTGATATTTCAAGCAAAAGACCTGCCAGTGAATCACTTTCACCGCGTACAGCCTCAAAAGTATCCGATGGCAGACCCAGCATACGGCATACATCGTTGATCAGCGTTTTACCTTCAAAGACAAAATTCTGGTCGTCTATTTTTCTGTAATGCAGATCCTCTTCGTCAAATTCATCTTTAATATCACCAATTATTTCTTCCATAATATCCTCCAGTGTAACAATACCGGAGGTGCCGCCAAACTCATCTACTACAATGGCAAAATGGATACGTTTTTGTTGAAACTCTTTCAGCACGCCTTCTTCCAGGCTCTTCGGGTCGATGTTCTTCTTCTTGAGGGCATCAAGGATGAGCGGCTTGGCGATCTTGATGGCTTCGCGCTCGATCGGATCG
>CAIYVS010000097.1 GCA_903929655.1 uncultured Bacteroidota bacterium
ACAATATCCGAGGGCCATAACGCCTATCCACGGTATGAGAGGGTATATAACAAACAGGTTGACTCCATTCTTAAAATGCAAAAAACCTTGTTCATGAAAAATATCCCAGAATACAGCTTCATCACCAAAGTTCTTTGCATGGATAGCATCAAGTATGTTATGTCCGAATACAATTACCAACCCTATTGCAGCGATTGCTGGTATTGGGAGGTAGACAAGAGCTGCAAGAAATATCATACTCCAGCCAATAGCCCAGATAACCTGGAAGACAATAAAAGTATAATCCAGGTTAAACTGCCAGCCAAACCTGATAAGGGTCACTTCCAGTATAAGAAGCCATATTCCCCTTGTTAGTAACAATATGGATGCTTCCTTTTTTGTTTTGCCCTTGTTCAGGGATAAAAAAGCGCTGGTGCCCGATAAGAATATAAAAACCGGCGCGCAAAAATGGGTGATCCACCTAGTGAAAAACATGCCAACGCCTACATGGTCAAAATCAAGAGGATCGCCCTTATAATTTGAAAGATAATCCCTTGTATGGTCCAGTGCCATGATGACCATGATGATACCTCTCAGTATATCTACAGAGGCAATTCGTTTGTTTATAACGACTGAGTTCAAAACGTCCTTATTTTATATTGAATTACCACAATTTAATATTAAAAGATTGTAATTTTAATATTTCAATCAAATTTTTCGCACATTGTCCCGTTTCCGAATATACATTCGTTATTAAGGTATAAAATCAATTTATTAACCAATAAAAAGCTTAACAATGGAAAAATTTATGTATCTGTTCAGGGGCGGTATGGATTCCTACCAATCACCCGAACAAAGACAAGCCCACATGGGAAAATGGTATCAGTGGATGCAGGCACTGGCGCAAAACGGAAATTTTGTTGCAGGTGAGCCATTACAAGGTTCCGGCAAACAATTGAGCGGCACGAAAAAAGTAATTACAGATGGTCCTTTTACCGAGGCAAAAGAACATGTAGGTGGCTACCTGATCGTAAATGCAAATGATATGGACCATGCCGTAGAGATGGCAAAAGATTGCCCCATTTTTGAAAATGATGGCCTGCTCGAAGTGCGTCCGATTCAGAAAATGGAAATGTAATTTGCCTGGTACCCGTAACAAATAGGTTCAGCTAGATTATGCAACAAGCCGATGACAAAGAAGTTAAAATTATGGTCGACCATCTTTTCCGTCATGAGGCGGGAAAGATGGTTTCTGTATTGACAAGACTATTCGGTTTCCCGAATATGGAGCAAGCAGAGGACATAGTTCAGGATACGCTCTTAAAAGCGCTTGAGATTTGGAAATTTGGGAAAATCCCTGCCAATCCCCAGGCATGGTTGTACCACACTGCAAAGAACAAAGCCATTGACATCATTCGCCGGCAAAAATTAAAATACAAGATCGATAATGATCTTACTCTTTTACTTAAATCGGAGTACACACTTATACCTGCAATAAATGAAATGTTCTCTGACAATGAAATAGCAGACAGCCAGTTAAGAATGATGTTTGCCTGTTGCCATCCTTCTATATCCCAGGAAGCCCAGATAAGCCTGATCCTTAAAACCCTCTGTGGCCTCAGTGTTAAAGAAATCAGCACTGCCTTTCTCACTAATGAAGATACTATAGCCAAGCGACTGTATCGTACCAAAGAAAAAATAAGAACCGAGCAGATACCACTTGATTACCCCGGTATTGAGGCCATGCTGCAGCGAACCGAAGCAGTACTAAAAACGCTTTACCTTCTTTTTAATGAAGGCTATAATTCTTCCCATACAGAAAAACTGATACGGGAGGACCTCTGCGAGGAAGCCATGAGGCTTGCCATCATACTTTCAGAAAATCCTAAGACAGACCTGCCTGAAACAAATGCACTGCTTGCTCTTATGTGTTTCCAGGTGTCGCGGTTTAATTCAAGAGTAGATGACAAAGGATTTATTATACTTCTTAAGGATCAGGACAGGAAACAATGGAACAAATTTTTAATTGGGAAAGGGAACGAATATATGGTTCGGTCGGCAGAAGGGAGCTCAGTTCATGAATATCATTACGAGGCTGCCATAGCCTCTGTACATGCAAATGCCAAAACTTATGAAGGCACGGATTGGAAACTAATATTGGACCTCTATAATTCTCTCCTGACAAGGACCAACAATCCCATTGTTGCACTAAACCGCTGTCTTGCTTTGGGCGAAGTAAGCGGTTATGAAGCAGCAATTACCGAACTTCAAAAGTTGAAGGTTTTTGACGGGAATGCTTATTATTATACCTCGCTTGCAGAAATGTATTTTAAAGCCGGTAATAAAGAAACTGCTAGGGATATATTTACAAAAGCCCTTACACTAACATCTTCAAATGCAGAAATTGAGCTGATAAAGAGGAAAATAACCTTGTGCAAATGATTGTTTACACAATTTGCTCTCGCTCCATTTCCCTGCTTTTATGATCCAGTATAACTAAAAGAGCAATTGAAAGATAGAACATTGGCCCCACTTTATGAGTTTCTATCAATTCGGAAAAAAAATTATAGTGGCCTTGTCAGGAATCGAACCTGAATCTGGAGCTTCGGAAACTCTTATACTATCCATTGTACTACAAGGCCTTCTTATTTTGTGCAAATATCCTTTTCCTTAGGCTTTTTTCCAATTGCAATAATAAATATCACATTGTAAGTATGTTTATTGTGTTTAAGATAGAAAGTAATATATTTATAATATTTCAACTTCGTTCAAAATCATTCCAGTCGGTTTTTTCCTAATTCAGTGTCATTTTTTCCCGTTTCATCCATTTCATAACATTTTGTTTCAAAGAGATTAAAACTTATCAATATGATGGTTTATATTTGAAATGTAGTATGTTTAAAGTATTTTATTTTAGGTACTTTTAAACCTTTTGAAAAGAAATAGTCAAATCACTTTATTTAACTCTTATGTCAAAATTAAAGGCTCCAATATATCAGTTTGCCCTGTCAGCCTTGCTGGGGGGAGTAATGACTTACTATGTATTTAATAAAGGCTTTGGCAGTGATGCTGTTGCGGCTATTTCTACAATTGCAAAAGTTACTAATACCACGGCTGCAACAACTCCGGGAGATAAAACACCTTTATGCGACGGCTACGACATGAAAATACGCGATGGCTTTACTCATGTAAAGCCATTATTGTATTCTGAGCAGGAATGCGAATCGCCCAAACTCATACCTTTAAAAGAAGATATTAATACGCTGATAGAGAGTAAAAAAGCCGCAGGCCTAATTTCATCGGTATCGGTTTATGTAAGAGACTTGTCAAAAGGTGACTGGACTACTTATAATGAAGGTGAGACATATCATCCGGCATCCTTAAATAAAGTTGCAACGCTCATTACCTATCTGCGTGCTGCTGAGCAAGATCCTAATTTGCTTAACACAAAACTGCTCTTTGATGAACATGATAACAGTATTTCATACTCAACATACTCATCCAAAACTTTGCAACCAGGTAAGGAATACACTGTAAAGGAATTGTTGCATTATATGATAGCCTATTCCGATAATGAGTCTACCATACTCCTTTTAAAACATGTCAAACCCGAATTCCATTATAAAACCTATACCGATCTTGGTTTATCTAAGCCATCATCTATGGTAGGAAGCAATAAACTTACAGCGAAGGAGTTTTCTGTATTCATGAAAGTACTTTACAATGCTACTTACTTGTCGCCATCTTCGTCTGAATTTGCAAGTTCTTTACTTACAGAATGCGATTTTAAAGATGGCCTTTTAAAAGGGCTCCCCGCCAACATAACTGTAGCACATAAATTTGGGGAGTTTGGTGATGGCAGTTCTTATGAACTACATGAATCTGGCATTGTATATAACGGAAACAGTCCTTATATTATCACTGTTATGACCAAGGGCCCGGATCGCACCCAACTTAAAGAAGTCATCAGCCACATTTCAGCTATGGTTTATAGCAGGCTGTCTGTTAATAACACTGCGCAGGCCTCAACCGTAGGGATGAAGAAATAAATTTTTAATATTTTTTTTTAATTTTAGAAATAACATAACTGGTTTGCATATAATAAATAATATAGAT
>CAIYVS010000098.1 GCA_903929655.1 uncultured Bacteroidota bacterium
TGCTTTATTAATTACATGCTGTGCATTAAAAACAGGAATAATAACAGATATCAATGGATTTTGTGGCTGCATTTCCCTTATTTATTTTTAAAGAAAATGGCATCTGCCTGCAATACAATATTATTAGCGGGGGAATATAATTGTTCGTAATTCCCCTTGTAACTGAATTGCAGGGAAGCCAGCAGATGATACATATCGTCAAATAGTTTCTGCCCCTCGTATAAACTGAAAAAAGAAACTTCTGACATCACCATATCTGCTCTTTTAAGGGTTTCAATTCCTCCTTTTATTACCATGTCTTCATAACCTTGCACGTCCAACTTCACCATTACAGGCCCTTTTAAATCTGCAACATTCAGTACATCATCCAGCCTGCAAATATTTACCTGTATTGCTTTGGTCTCTTTGGCTTTACTAAAATGGCTGGTATGGTCTTTCATCTTTAATAATGAGGAAGACTCGCTGTTTTCGTTGGCAAAAAATTCTGCTGTTCCCGCCCGCTCACCCAGGGCACAGTTATGTGCAATAAATAATGGATCGTTCTCAAAATTCTTTTTTAATTCTTCATAGACCTGTGGTATGGGTTCAAATGAAATAATAGTAGCATCCGGGAAGAACTTCCTCATTTTTTGGGCAAATTGACCCTTGTTAGCTCCGACATCGATAATTGTTTGAAATTTTTTATCTATCAGCCATTTATTATCTTTTTGCCAGTTTCCCCTATATCTAACCTCAACATTAAGAAATTTGTATGCTAAGCGACCAAGTATTTTGAACATAGGACAAAAGTATCAAAAAAAGAAAATAGCGCATTTTAGTTTGTATAATAATATGGCTAATCCTGTTAAAATTAAATAGATAATAAAAAATAATTATTGATAAACAAAAATAGCAAGACATTGCACAAGCAAGATAGAGAGACTTATCTTTGCACACTTATATTTATATTATTATGCTTACGGCTAACGAGATAAGGCAACAGTTTTTAGATTTTTTCAGGAGCAAAGGGCACCAGATAGTGCCGTCTGCTCCCATTGTTGTAAAGAACGATCCTACTTTGCTTTTTACCAATGCAGGTATGAACCAGTTTAAAGACTATTTCCTGGGTAACCGCCAGCCGGAACATACCCGTATTGCAGATACCCAAAAATGCCTACGTGTAAGCGGTAAACATAATGACCTGGAGGAAGTTGGCGTGGATACTTATCACCATACGATGTTTGAGATGTTGGGCAACTGGAGTTTCGGAGATTACTTTAAAAAAGATGCTATAGACTGGAGTTGGGAATTACTTACAAAGGTTTATGGTATCCCTAAAGATCAACTTTATGTGACAGTGTTTGCGGGAGATGCATCTGAGAACCTGCCAAAGGACGAAGAAGCTTATGTATTCTGGAAACAGCATGTAGCTGAAGACCGTATTCTTTTAGGAAATAAGAAAGATAATTTCTGGGAAATGGGCGATACCGGGCCTTGCGGACCTTGCTCAGAAATACATGTGGATTGCCGCACGGAAGAAGAAAAGAAACAAGTACCGGGCAGTGAATTGGTAAACGCAGATCATCCGCAGGTAATAGAGATATGGAATAATGTCTTTATGCAGTTTAACCGCATGAAAGATGGCAGCCTGGTGCCCCTGCCTGCCAAACATGTAGATACGGGAATGGGACTGGAACGTTTGGTGCGTGTGCTGCAAGACAAACAAAGTAATTATGATACAGACCTGTTTACTGGTACCATAGAAGTAATAGAAAAGCTGACACATAAAAAATATGGGTATACAGATAGCAAGCAGGATATTGCTTTTCGTGTGCTGGCCGACCATATACGCGCTATCGGGTTTACTATTGCTGACGGACAATTACCATCCAACACAGGTGCGGGCTATGTGATACGCCGCATATTGCGCAGGGCAGTACGTTATTATTATTCTTACCTGGACTATAAACAACCACTGCTGCACCAATTAATGCCGGTATTGGCTAAACAATTCGAGCATGTATTTTCCGAGTTGCAGCAACAGATAGACCTTGTAAGCAGGGTAGTGAAAGAAGAAGAGGAATCATTTTTACGTACCCTGGACAAGGGTTTGAAAAAGATAGATGATATCATTGCAGAAACCAGGCGTCAGAATACTCAAATCATCAATGGCAAATCTGCGTTTGAACTGTATGATACCTATGGTTTTCCAATAGACCTGACAAGGCTTATAGCAAGCGAAAACAAACTACATGTTGACGAAACAGCTTTTGAAGCTGAAATGAGACAGCAGAAAACCCGCAGCCGTGCCGCCGGAGTTTTAGATACGGAAGACTGGATAGTTTTGAAAGAAGGAAGCACTAAATTTGTTGGTTACGATAAACTGGATGCCAAAGCCTCGGTTTTGAAATACCGTAAAGTAACTTCAAAGGGCAAGGAGGCTTACCAACTGGTGCTGGATATTACGCCTTTCTATGCCGAGAGCGGGGGACAGGTAGGAGATCGGGGGCAACTGATGACTGATTCTGTTACTATTCCCATTATAGATACCAAGAAAGAGAACGACCTTATCATACATTTTGCTGAATCTATTCCTGATGAACTGGATGGAGATTTTCTTGCAGCTGTAAATATCTCTTTGCGCAGAAGCACAGCTATGCACCATAGTGCTACTCATCTGCTGCATGCAGCATTAAGGCAAGTATTAGGTACCCACGTTGCACAAAAAGGCTCCCTTGTGAACGAAGATAACCTACGTTTTGACTTTTCGCATTTTGCAAAAGTGAGTGATGAAGAAATGGCGAAAATAGAAGCGATCGTAAATGAAAAGATAAGGGAAAACATCCCTGTTGTAATAAAAGAAATGCCCAAAGATGAAGCCGTGAAACTTGGAGCTATGGCTTTATTTGGTGAAAAGTATGGCAATATAGTTCGCGTTGTGGTTATGGACCCAGGCTATTCTATAGAACTATGTGGTGGCACACATGTGGGCAGCACAGGTGAATTGGGTTTCTTCAAAATAACATCCGAAGCGGCGGTAGCAGCAGGTGTGCGACGTATGGAAGCTGTGAGTGGAAAAGCTGCGGAGGATTTTGTAAATGAAAAACTGGCCCTTATTGATGCAATACAGGCTCAACTAAAAAATGCCAAAGACCCGGTAAAAGCAATAGAAAAATTGCAGGAGGAAAAGTCACATCTTGAAAAACATGCAGAGAACCTCGAAGCACGCCAGCTGGTGGTGCTTCGTAATGAACTCCTGATGAAAGATGAGATCATCAACCAGGTAAGTTTTATCGGTCAGGTCGTATCGGTAAGTACTGCCGATGCTCTGAAGAAACTTTGTTTTGACATGAAGAACCACCTAGTGGACCATGTAATAGTACTTTGCGCTAATATAGACGGGAAAGCTTTTGTGGCAGTTGCAGTTGCAGATACGGTTGCTGCAGCTAAAGGCCTGGATGCAGGTAAGATCATTAAAGAAGTGGTGGCCCCCTTAATAAAAGGCGGCGGTGGTGGCCAAAAAACACTTGCTACTGCAGGGGGACAGGATGTGGCAAATCTGAATGTTGTAATTGAGAAAGTGAAGGGCTTGCTTTAACAAGCCTTTATTACTTAAATTCCTTCGGAAAAACTTTATTTAAGGCTTCGACCTTGGAGTGAACCTGCAATGTTTCATAAATTTTGCGCAGGTAGGTCCTGACCGTTTCTATACTAATAAAAAGCTGGTCTGCTATTTCTTTATACTGGTATCCTTTTGCAAGTGCATGCAATATTTCCTGCTCACGTTTTGTAAAAGTTTCAAGCAATTGCTGGTTTTTATGTTTATCAGGAAAAGAATTTACAACTAGCCTTGCAATTTGTGCAGACATAGGCGAGCCCCCTTTATGTATATCGCGGATTGCATCAAACAATTGGGATGGGGATGCACTTTTCAACAGATAACCAGTAGCCCCTGCACATAAAGAATCAAAAGTTTTTTCCGGTTCATCGTGGGATGTACACATTAGGTATTGCACTCCAGGCCTTTTCGGTTTCATGCGGGAAACACATTGTATGCCTGACATACCCGGCAATGTAATATCCATCAATACCACATCAATATTCAAGGAACCAAATTTTTTTTCAAAATCTTCAGCATTAGCAAAATCGGCAAAACAATGAATATCGTCAGTTGTGTTAAGAAACTCCCGCATCATGTTTCTTATCTCATTGTCATCTTCTACTATTGCAACATTTATCATTTTGATATTTTCATTTAAGTAAAAGAGGTGGATAGAATATTCACTTACCTGTTCCATAAAACTACAAAATATACAGATTAAAAAGCTTAAATGAGGCCTGAATGAACAGGCCTCATTTAAAAAAACCTGTTTCTATTCCGGGTTTACTTATTGTTTTGTGAATTTATAAATATTGCTTTTACTGGCAGTGTACAGCTACAGCATATCAACGGGACAAAAGTAGAGCAGGGACAAGCTCTCCGCAATCGCATGAAAGTAGATAAATGAGCAAATGTCACTCATATGAACGTAGATAAATTGTCTAAACATGATCAGGAAAGCATACCGCTTACTATTATTTGAGTGCCTTTTCCGGGCGAGGAAATGATATTTAATTCAGCATGTACGCTTTCTGTTCTTTTGCGCATATTCCCCATACCATTGCCACTACCCTGAACCACGTTTTCTTCGATACCTTTACCATCATCAGAGATAGAAAATAAAAATGATGATGCCTCAATCTTAAAAGAAACTTCTATATTCTCAGCCCTGGAATATTTTACCGCATTATTAAGGGCTTCCTTCATCACCAGGAAAATATTGCGCTTCAATTCCGGGTTAATAGGTATATCCGTGCCTTTTTCCGGGAAATGTATAGAATAATGAAAAGGAGTATCTGCAAGAAATTTTGAGATGTGGTTCCTCATATAAGACAATAAACTTTCGAGGCTATCGTTCTTGGGGTTCACAGTCCAGATTATTTCTCCCAGCTTATTTACTGTTTCGTGGGAGGAGCTTGTTATCTTATCTAACAGAGGGCTCAGCTCAGTCATTTTATCGCTATGGGCTTTTGTTTTTGCCAATTCCGATACCCACGATATTTTATTTAGCTCAGAACTGATATCATCATGAATATCCTGTGATATCCTGCTGCGTATGATCTCATTCTCTTTTTGTTTCTCTGCAAGTATCAATTGATGTTGTGCCGCCTTCAGATCTACCAAAGTGGTGTTTAATTCGGCATTGGTATATTTTAACTCTTCTGTCCGTTCCTCTACTTTTTGTTTCTCGGCTGATAATAGTGTGTTAAGCTTTTTCTGATTTTTATAGTTCCTGAAAACAATAGCAATAACAACCATGAGCAATCCCAAACCAATAATATAAAATACACGCTCATTCCGCTTTTTTGCCACCGCCAATTTATCTATCTCAATCTGCTTATCTTTTATATCCAGCTCCCTTTGGGTTTCCAGTTTAAATATCTTTGATTGGTTTTCTAAGGAAAAAACAGAATCATGATATAAATTATATTCGGTAAAACTTACAAGCGCTTCTTTATAATTTCCAAGCTTTTCTTCGGCCTGGTAACGGTCTCTGCTAAACAACTGCAGCATGTCTAAATTACCTATCTCTTTATCAATAGCGATCGCGCTATCTAAATATTTAACCGACTTTTGTAAAATTGCATTTTTGCTTATAGGGACCTGGTAATCTGTAGGTTTAGCGAATGGGGTATCCGACGCCATCAGCAGATAATTTTCCCCTATATTTCCCAGGCAAATTGACAGCGAATTTTTATCCCCTATCTCTTTACACATTTTCAATGCTTTGAACTGGTATTCCAGGCCTGTTGAAAAATCCTTTTGCTCAATATATATATTGCCAATATTGGCGAGGTTTGCCTCCATCCATTGCTTATTTTCTGTCTCTTCATTTATCTTTAATGCCTTCAATTCATACTCAATAGCTTTAGCATAATTTTTTTGCAACTCATATACTGTACCAATATTCCCCATGTTCTTTGCCGCACCATTCTTATCATTCAGCTCTTCAAAAATATTCAAGGCCTTTATAAAATATTCTAAGGACTTATCATAGTTTGCCTGTGCGCCATAAATGGTGCCAATATCGCCGCAAATGTTCGCAACATCCCCTTTACTATCTATCTCTTCATCTGTTTTAAGCGCCTGGTAGTAATATTCAAGCGCTTTAACATAATTACTCTGAGCTGAGTAAACTGTGGCAATATTACCCTGGCTTGTTGCTATATCTTTTTTGTTTCTACTGACTTTATTTATTTCCATAGCCTTCTTGTAGGCTTCTTCAGCTTTATGGTAATCTGCCTTTTTCATGTAAATACGGCCCTGCATATTGCAGGCATAAACAAGTCCCTTGTTCCAAGACAGCTTTTGGGCAAGCTCCGCAGCTTGCTCGCCATATTTTAGCGCCTCCTCCCTGCTTGCATTATAATAAGTGGCTGTTATGTTATTCAGCAGCTTTACTTTATTAGTATCCTCTTTTGCCTTTGGTATTTCGTTCAATAATGAGTCTATGCGGGCTTGTCCTTTTAGCTTTGCACTAAGAGAAAATGGAGCAGTGATTATAAAAAAAAGGCAAAACAGATAATATGTTATGTGTTGCCGATATGGCAACTGATTAGCTTGTTTTATAAACATCATCCTTTATTTTAATGGATGTGAATATAAAAAGAAAATAA
>CAIYVS010000099.1 GCA_903929655.1 uncultured Bacteroidota bacterium
CCTTTGGGATTTGGATGCCCCAAAGCCTACTTATTTATGATCGCTTAAGGTCTAATGATAAAATAACATTGTACATATAGATTACTCTGACTGTTTAAGATAATTTGCGGCGAAGGCTAAAACGAAAAAGCTGCCCAAATGGAGGCAGCTTTTTGCGTGTGTGATTATGAAGTGATTTATGATTCTTTCATTGCTGCTTTCATTTTTTCTCTTTGTTTCTTCACCCAGGCTTTGAAGCGGAAACTGAGCAGGCTCATTACCGGAACTAAAATAAGAGTTAAGAAGGTGGCGAAGCTGAGGCCATAGATCATGGTCCATGCCAGGGGGCCCCAGAAGGCTACGCTGTCACCGCCAAAGAAGATGTGTGGGTTCAATTGGCCAAAAAGGGTAGCAAAGTCAATGTTGAGACCCACGCCTAATGGTATGAGGCCGAGAATGGCAGCGGTGGCTGTTAATATAACCGGTGTCATACGGGTGCGGCCCGCTTCTATAATGGCATCCCTGGGGCTCATGCCTTCTTTAAGCATCATATCCTGGAACTCGATAAGCAGTATCCCGTTGCGGACGACAATACCTGCCAATGCGATCATACCGATGCCGCTCATTACCATAGAGAAGGTATTCTTGAATATAGCATAGCCGAGGAACACACCGAACCAACTAAACAGTACTTCGCTCATGATGATAATTGTTCTGCTAACGGAGTTGAACTGGAGTATCAGTATCATAAATATGAGGCAAATGGAGATGAGCATGGCACGACCTAAGAAGGCTCCTGTTTCGGCCTGGTCTTCCTGCTGTCCGCCCATCTTAATGGTAAGCCCTGCGGGTACCCTGAAATTATTCAGTTCGCGCTGCACGGCCTGCACTACATCGTTTTCATTAAAGCCGGTGAGCACATTGGAGGACAGGGAAATGATACGTTTTTCGTTTTTGCGCTTGATACCGCCATAAGTGGTTGCATAACGGATATCGGCAAATGCACTTACGGGAACCGAACGGATGATGCCACCCATGCCCATGTCGCGGAATATCAAAGGCATATTTCTTACGGCGTCTATATCTTCACGTTGGTCTTTTTTAAGGCGCAGTGTAATGGGGTAATCGTCGTTGGCATCGCGGAATCGTGAAATTTCCTTTCCGAACACAGCAGTACGCAGATTGCCTACGACTTGTCCTGTAGAGATACTTTCATTGTTCATGCGCTCGCGGTCGAGGTCGAAAATGATCTCGGGGTTTTTGGCCTGGAAATCGGAACGCAGTTCTTCTACCCCCGGAATTTGTTTTGATACGAGGTAACGTTTGAGGCGATCTGATGTTGAAATAAGGGAGTCAAGGTTGTCGCCTGTTATGTCTATAACAATTGGTTTTGGTAATGGCGGGCCGCCTTGCTCTTTATCAACGGTTATTTCTGCACCGGGCACACCTTTTATGGCATCTCTTATTTTGCTGAGGTATTTGGATGTAGACACACCATTGCGTTTTGCGTACTCCACAAAAGCCACGGTAATTTTTCCTTTATTGGGGAAATTACCCACTTCACCACTGGTGGGGTCTACTGCGCCTACTGTAACATTGGAGATAACAGATTTAACGATGGGGTTGGTCTTCCCTGTTTTGGGGTCAATATCGAGGGCTTCGTTTACTTTGTTTTCCAGTTTCAGCAATACTTCATTGGTATATGCCTGGTCTGTACCCACAGGCATATTGAGGTATACGAAAGTAAAATTGGGATCACCACTGGGGAAGAATACAAATGGAGGATTGCGAACAACATATCCGACTATGGATGCTACCATGATGCATATGGCAAGCAATGCAGTTTTCCCGGGGTTGTTCAGCGCCTTATTGAGCCAGCGGGTGTACCATTCGCGGAATGCAGGCCATGCTTTGTTCTGGAAACTGTGTATCCATTTTTCGAAGACAAATTTCTCGAGCAAAACGAAGAGGTAAATGAAAATAATAAAATTAGCGAATGCCCATGCCCTGCCCAGGTAACAAATTGCTGCAAGCGCAAGGAATATTATGGTAATTACTTTGTCGCGCTTGCCCCATTTACGTTTGCCTGTATCATCAGGGTTTTCGGGTTTCATAAAATCAACGGCAAATACGGGATTGATGATATATGCCACAACCAGGGATGCAAGCAATGTAATGATGAGCGTAACCGGCAGAAAGAACATAAAGCTACCGATAACGCCTTTCCAGAATGCCAATGGAATAAAGGGCATCAGCGTTGTGGCAGTACCTGACAGTACTGGCAGGAACACCTCGCCTGTGGCATATTTGGCTGCCTGCTTAATATCCATTTTGCCATTGTCAAAAATACGGTGGGTGTTCTCTATCACCACAATGGCGTCGTCCACAACGATACCAAGCGCGAGGAGGAAGGAGAACAGCACGATCATATTGAGCGTAAAGCCTAATGAGGGCATTATGAGGAATGCAATGGCACATGATAATGGTACTGACATTGCCACGAACAGGGCATTCGTTACGCCCATAAAGAACATGAGGATAATGGTGACGAGGATGAATCCGATGATGATGGTATTAATAAGATCATGCAGTGTGTTTCGCGTAGCTTCCGACTGGTCGCCGGTAGTAATGATAGAAAGGTCTTTGGGAAGATCCGAACCCTTCATTTTTTCTATGAGCGATTGTATCTTATCGGATGCGTCTATGAGGTTCTGTCCTTTTGCTTTAATGATATTGAGCGTTATTACGTTCTTGCCTCCCAGGCGTGCATAGCTCTCCTGTTCTTTGAAATTATCTACCACATCGGCAATATCTTTCAGGTACAGCGCTTTTCCCTGCTGGTTCTTTACAATAATATTTGCTATCTGGCCTGCGTTCTTAAATTCATCGTGGACGCTTAATATGCGCTTCTGGTTGTCCATGGCCACCTGGCCTGCCGTAGATGAAATATTTTCGCTGGCTACTGCATTTTCAATATCTCCGAATGTGAATCCGGCAGCCTGCATTTTATACAAGTCTGCATTGATCTGTATTTCCCTGTCAAGGGCGCCTACCATGTCTACACGCTTCACTTCCTTAAGCTCTTCAATATTGTCCTTCAGTTTATCGGCGTATTTTTTCAGCCTGTTAAGGTCGTAATTGCCGGATATATTGACATAAAGTATGGGCAATTCGGAAAGGTCAATATCTTTTACTTCGGGCTGGTAGGGCAGATTTTTGGGGAGGTCCTGCTTGGCCTTATCCACCGCGTCTTTTACATCTTGTTTGGCTTTGTCTACCTGCACATCTGTATTAAACTCAACGATCACTACGGAATAGTCCTGGAATGAATTGCTGGTGATCTTTTTAATACCTGTGAGGTTTTTACATTGCTTTTCAATTTGTTTGGTCACGAGGTTCTCCATGTTTTCCGGAGAGGTGCCGGGGTATACAGTCTGCACAAATATCTGTGGCAGCTTTATTTCCGGAAATTGTTCTTTGGGCAGACTGTTGTAGGTCATTAAGCCCAGCAAGGTGATAATAATCGTAACTATATATACCGCTGTGCGGTTATCAATCGCCCAGCTGGATGGTTTAAACTCTTTGTATGCATCTTTCATTTGAAAATATTTTTTGTGGTTTCCCTTTAGGGGCGAGGTGTTTATTGCATGCTTACTTTTTGTCCGTCATATACATCTTCAAATCCTTCTACAATAACTTTGTCGCCGGCATTAAGCCCGGAGAGTATCTCTACCTTACCATTGCTGTTGCGGCCTGTTTTGACCGGTACTGCTTTGGCCTTATCGCCGCCGTCAGCTATATATAGCATATCTCCCTGTGCAGTATGCTGTATCACAGAAATTGGTACGGTAAGTGCATTGGTTTTATGATAATTGGCTATCTGCATTTTGCAAGACATGTTTGGGTGCAGTTTTTTATTATCGCCCATGCGCACTTCTACCTGGAAAGCCCTTGATATAGGATCAACGGATTGCCCCACATAACTTAAAATGGTATGAATAGTATCTCCAAGGTCCGTGAATACCAGGTTCACGGGGTCGCCTTGTTTCACCTTGCCGAGGTAGTTTTCGCCGAGTGTAGCCTGTACCTTCAGTTTGTCAAAGCTTACCACATGTATGCCGTTCTGCCCCGGTGACGCAGCTTCTCCCTCTTTTACATTCACAGCGTCTACAGTTCCACTTATTGGTGATTTGATAGTATACATATCTCTTTGAGCCAACAGGGCTGCACGGCTTTTTTGAGCTGCTTCATATTGTGCTTTGGCAGACATCAATTGCACTTCAGTGCCAATGTTTTGTTTCCATAATATTTGCTGTTTTTCATACAGTGCTTTCTGCAGTGTGAGCGTGGCATCGATGCCCTTTATTTGCTGCTCCACAACTGCAGCATCGAGTGTGGCAAGGGTTTGTCCTTGCCTTATGTGCTGTCCTACTTTTACCAAAATCTTTTTCACGACACCCGGCGCCTGTGGTGTAGCGTTCACATTTTCATCGCCGTTTACCTGGGCCTGCACTTCAACATAAGAGTTGAAGGTGCCGGGTTGCATATCCAATACATTTACGGGTACGGCTTTCTTAGAGCTGTCTCCTCCTGCGGCTTCCATGGTTTGTATTTTCAGGTCCAGTTTGGCGCGTTCAGTTTTTAGCTTTGCGAGTTCTTCGGCGTTTTTTGCGGAATTATTTTTGCCACCGCCACCGCAGGAAGCGAATACTAAACTTGTTATCAGTAAATAAACAGTGCGTTTCATTCTTTATATTTTATAAGTATTGTAAATTATTTTCGGTAAGATTTGTCAACTTTTTAAAAAGTTGACAAATCTGTATGATTATTATTTTAATAGTCCTAAAGCTTTTTTAAGGTCGGCTTCTGCATTTATCATATCAATCAATGCAGAGAAATAATTAGTTTCTGCGCGTAACTGGTCGGTTTGTGCCTGTGTTACTTCCTGGTTGCTGCCCACGCCTGCTTTGTATTTTTTCTGGGCGAGGTCCAGCACATCGTTTGCAAGATCCAGGTTGCGGTGCTGGCTTTGCACTTGTAATATGGAATTGCGAAGCGTAGTCCGGGATTGAGCTGTCTGAAAATCAATAGTGAGTTTTGCGTTCTCAATATTATTAAGTGATTTATCAACATTTAGTTTGGCTTCCCTGAGTTGGTTCACTCTTTGCAGGCCGTTGAATATGGGAATATTTAATTGAATGCCAACAAGAGAGTTGAAAAGGTAATTATTAAACTTAAACATCGGGCTCAAATCATAATCTGCATAATTATAACCCAGGTTTCCGAATAATGATAAAGAAGGGATAGCTGCCAGTTTATATCTTTTAACATTATACTGCTGTGTTTGCAAAGCACTTTGTGCAAGCCTGAATTCAGGAACCCTTGTGTAATCTGATTCCTGGTTGAGCAGGGTATTTATTTCAAGTTTGCGGGCGTCAACATTAGTATCTGTCAGTACAATAGGTGTATTAATATCCATACCCATCTGGTATTTCAGAACCTGTTCGCTCACTGTCAGCATATTACCTATGCGTATACTGTCAGAGGCCAGGTTATTTACCTGTACATTGGTGCGTTCCACTTCTATTTTTTCTGCAAGGCCGTTTTGCTGTGTTATTTCCAGGTCTCTTTCCAGTAGCCTCGCATAGCTCAGGGAGTTTTTAACGATATCATATTGATGATACGCTATAACAAGCCCATGATATGCTCTAAATACATTGTAGCGGATATTCTCTTTTGTTACTTCTGCAGTTTGACGGGCTAATTCCATAACAGCACTGCGGGCTTCTACTGCAACCCATACACTACCGTCAAAAAGCAATTGGGAAGCGCTGATGGAAGCAGAGCCTGCATAAGGTAAGGTAAAAGCCAGTGGCTGAATATCATGCCCAGGTTTTCCGGCAAACTGATTGGCATCAATGAATGTTTTCTGGGGATTCAGAAAGTCGTCCAGTTCTGCCTTACCACTTATATGCGGGTAAGCTGCTGCTAATAATTCATTAATCTGCGCATGTTGTATTTGAACATCCAGCATAGCATTTTTTACATTGTAATTATGTTTCAGTGCATAATCCGTGCAATCCTGCAGGCTGAGCGGGACAGGGCTTTGCTGCGCATTTGCCTTTAAACCGGGTGTTAAAAAAGCTATTGTTAGTATGCTGAGTGATAAAAAGGATCGTCTCATATTTTTGGTACTTGTGTTAAGTATTTTGCTTTGTATTTAAGATATTGTTTCACTCCTTTGGTGGTCATAATGCCGTATAAAAAATGCTCACCTATTTCCAGCGATACGGAAAGCAGGTCGTTGCGGCTGTTTACGAGCAGGTTGGGCTGCAGTATCATGAGGGAAGTTTCCAGGCGGTAACGGGCCATCAGGTCTGCGTTGATGTCTTCCCTGTAAAGGCCTTCTTCTATTCCCCGCACAATATTGTCCCGCATCATGCCCACATCTTTTGCCTGCAACTGGTCGCGGAAGGTGTTGTAGGCTTCCGGGAAAAAGCGCTGCATTTCGAACATGGCCATGGGGTTTATTTGCTTATGCATATTGTCCATATAGGCCAGCATGCGCACCATTGCCTCTACCGCATTTTCCGAATCATTTATGAGGTTGTAGCAGTTTTCTGTCATATGGTTTTTATACCATATCACAGATTCGTTCACTACTTCCTGTTTATTGGCAAAATGCTGATAGAGTGTCTTTTTAGAAATACCCGCCCTTCGCGCGATATCATCCATCGTGATCGCCTTAAAACCGTATTGGCGAAACAGCTCGATGGATACACTGAGTATTTTGATTAGAGGTTCCATAATTGCGGTGCGAAACTACGGAAACGTTTTGCATAAAAAAAGTTTCCTGAGTATTTTATTAGTTTATACTGTCATAGGCAAATTGAATAAAGCCAGGCGAAGCTAAGCTAGTTAGGCGTTTAGGGAGATTATTTTAATATTATTTAAGTTTTTTAAAATAGGTAGCGGTTTGTTATTATTTAAGGAACGATGGGATGCTTATTGCTTTATAATGAATATACCTTGTTTTAATCTTGTATGGCAATGCACCAAGCTTCGAAATCGGACCTGCCCTGCATACCGAAATAGTGGCGATGAGGAGCAGATACACAAAGGCAAAAAGGAAATGAACAGATGGTATTTGATATTAAAAACCTGAACCTGGCAGCGCGGGGCACCAGCCTTCGAAGTCGAGGCGGCCGAGACCGAGGCCAAGGAGGATATCCCATTCTTCCATTGTCATGCGGCGGGTTTCGAGTGTGGCGGGGTTGAACATTTCTCCTTTTTGTATCCATATGACTCCGGAGGGAAGTA
>CAIYVS010000100.1 GCA_903929655.1 uncultured Bacteroidota bacterium
ATGATCGCCTTTCTTAAAACCGCTTACAGAACTGCCCACTTCTTCCACAATGCCTACGCCTTCATGGCCTATGATCCTGCCGTCTGCAACCTCCGGCAAGTCACCTTTCATGATATGCAGATCTGTTCCGCATATAGTTGTTTTAAGGATCTTTACAATAGCATCTGTTGTTGCTTTAATCTGGGGTTTGGGTTTTTCTTCCCAGGCTTTTTTTCCGGCACCATGATAAACCAATGCTTTCATTTATATTTATTTCAATTATCAGATTATTTTGAATAAAAAGGTTTACACTACCTTCTTTGAGAAGCCTATCATCTCACAATCACCATTTCATATCCGGCACTACTATACAGAGCTTAATTTTTTTGTTCTGCTGCTGTTTCTAGTTTCATCGTCAACTGTTTTTTGCTCATATTGACCAACTCAATCTCGCACGAAATGTTTATTTCATCGCCTACCATCAGGCCGCCTGTTTCAATAGTTGTATTCCAGCTAAGTTCCCAGTCGCTTCTGTTGATCTTTCCGCTCACTGTAAACCCGGCTTTTTCGTTGCCCCATGGGTCCATTGTAATGCCTCCAAACTGCACCATCAACATTAAGTTTTTTGTAAGGCCTCTCATCGTTAATTCCCCCCATAATTCATGGTTCCCGTCTTTGTCGGCCTTGCCAATAGTACTTGAAGTAAACGTGATTTGCTTATGATTCTCTACGTCAAAAAAATCTGCACTTTTTAAGTGTTCGTCACGCTTTGCATCACCTGTAGATATTGAGGCAGCATCTATCCACAAATCAATATCCGCAGTGGCAAAGTCATTGCCGTTGGTATATATGCTTGCATCGAATGATTTAAATGCACCCTTAACATGTGCAATCATCAAATGCCTTACCTTAAAGGAAATATCGCTGTGGGCCTGGTCAATTTCCCATTTTGTTTTTGTTGAAAGCTCTGAATTTTTCATTTGATTTTTTTAGAATTAATAAAAACAAAGGTGAGCCAATTCTTATTGGCAGCAGTTACACAACTTCAGGTAAGAGTTGTATAATTCACACATTCCAGGCCCACATCAATCAGAAAGAGTATATATAAGACATTAGGTGTACTGTCTTATTTGCTAAAACCGCCTTGCGAATAGATGAAACAATCAGTTTCTATAAGGAAAGCCAGCGTTCAATTTCCTGCCGGTATTGGTTGTGAGCGTCTTTTATACTTAGATGTGAAAAGGGGAATCGTTCCATTTCTTTCAATGAATTCTTAAGATCAAAGCCTTTTTGCGGAGTGCAATAAAACACTCCCTGCTTATGTAAATGCCCTCCAAGATATTCTTGTTCTGTCTGTCCCGCCGTCGGTATCAGGATCGCTTTCTTATTCATCAAGACCAAATCCATAATAGTAGAATACCCGCTCCTGGCAATCACCACTGATGCTCTTTGCATAATGGGCAACAGCTCATCCTTTGTTACCTGTTTCAGGTAAGTGATATGGCCAGGTATAGTGCCGGGACTTTTCGAGTTTCTGGAACCTTCCACAAAAATCACCTTACCATTATATTCACAAACCTCCTGCCATAATTGTTTTGATAAAATGCTTCTTTGTGGTTCCACTCCCGATAGTAATACCAGCAAGGAACCATCCTCCTGCAAATCTGTTTTAGATGCTTCCAATTGAGACAAGCAACCTATATAACGCGTGTTTGCAGCTATTTTTTCCGGGTGTCCCAGCTTGCCACTTATATTAGGCTCCCCTGCCACGTCAGGCACCCATACCTCCGCAAAATGCCCCAACATCCTGTAATGCTGCTTTCTGAATAGATTATTAGCCAACTGCCCCAATCCCGTTTGCACTTCCAACTGGTGCGTGATAATTACTGAGGGTATTCGCGATGAGTATAGCCCGTAACGGTTATCAGATATGACCCCCTCAAACCGCCCCTCCTTTACCAGTTCATCCAGCCAGGCATGCTCTCTTTTTATTGTTTTTAATATGCCCGGCGCCTGTTTAAGTATAGAAAATATCAGTCCATTGCCGGAATTATTATATCGCACATTATAGCCGTCAATATGGATAGTTTCTATACCCGGAAAAGTTTCCTCTATAAAGTTCCTTTGCCATTTGTTCCCTGCAAATGTTACTTTGTGCCCTAAACGCAGCAAATATGATATAATTGGCACACAACGGCTTGTATGGCCCAGCCCCCAGTCCATAGGAGCTATTAACAATCTCTTAAATACGTTGTTTGACAATTATTCTTATTTTTACAAAAGTAAAATATGAAGCGATTAATAAAAGGAAATAAAACGATCATTTATACGTTAATAATAAGTATAGGTATGCTTACCTTTCAGTCTTGCCATACTGCTAAAAAAGCATGCGGCTGCGAATCGGACCTGAATGGTGTATCTAAACATTATAAACGCTATTATTAAAATGAAATTTATGTGGAGCGGACATAATCATAATAAAGTCTGGTTGCATTATGTAAAAAACATAATAGCAGCAGATTTGCAATCTGCAAGGTTCCTTGCCGCTTACGAGAAATTCTCCAGGATGAACAATACCCATCTGCCCTACTTGGAAATTATAGACATCAATAAGTACAAAGTCATCAAACAAAAAGACAAACTAAAAAAAGTCTTCCTGAAACGTATTGATACTCCGTTTGTTTTTGTTGTGGGGAAAAATTGAACTTTTCCCTCTCTTCACTATGGTTGCTACACTTAATACTCCCGAAATACGTAATATTGAATTTCTCAATGCTTCTATTATGTTCGTTCATCTTACCAATGATCGTACTTTTCTGGTACCACTGGATGAATTCCCTGACATAAAAAACTGAATATTGAACAAAGAAAAGAATATGAGATCATTGACGGGACAAATCTTTCTTTCCTAGCAATAGATAATATATATAGCTTGATGGATTTAACAGGGATAGCTTAATACGGCTCTCATCATCATCACTTTATTAATTACTCCTATACCCTCCGTATTATTCACAGTTCTCTGTTTACTGCAACTAAATCGGGTCCACGTCAAACAACACTTGTAAATTCGCATTCCCCTTCTCCCCGGTTATCCATTGCTTTTGCTCCTTAAGGAATTTCTTTACCGAATCAATTAATTTAGTGTCACGCGGACATTTGATCCATATCTCCTGTATATACAAATTTCGAACCCTCGGCACCAATGCCGGTACCGGCCCCTGAACTATGATTCCCTCAATTTCATTCAATGCCTTCGCAACCTGACTCCCGGCATGTATGGCCCTCGGCTCATCCTTATGCTTGAACATTATTTTGATAAGCCTGGTAAAAGGTGGATAAGCAAAAAATTCCCTGTATTTGATTTCATGCACATAAAATCCCCGTACATCATGGTTCTGCACCCATTTTAGAACAGGATGTTCCATATTATAAGCCTGTATTAATACACGGCCAGCTCCATCACTACGTCCTGCCCTGCCGCTCACCTGCTCCATCAGTTGAAAAGCCCTTTCATTCACCCTGAAGTCGGGATAACTTAAAAGACTATCCGCACTCAATATACCTACCAGTGACACGGGGGCAAAATCCAAACCCTTGACCACCATTTGCGTGCCCACTAAAATATCTATTTTCTGTTTCTCCAGCTCACTCAGCATTTCCGACATACTATGCTTGCCTCTCATGCTGTCCACATCCATACGGGCCACCCTTGTCTTCGGAAAAATCTGCTGAACCTCTTCTTCTATCTTTTCCGTACCAAAACTTTTGCTTTGCAGCCTGTTACTCCCGCATTTGGGACAGGTATGCACTATCGCAGATTGCTGCCCGCAATAATGGCAATGCAGCTTATCAGTACTTTTATGATAAGTAAGCGATACTGCACAATTCTTACACTGAGGTACCCATCCACACACCGTACATATCTGGAAAGGAGCATAGCCCCTGCGGTTTTGAAACAATATGATCTGACGGCTGTTCTGCAAAGCCTCCAACATAGCCTGTTGCAGTTCTGGCGTTATCAATTTTATTCCCTGCGTCTTCATCGTTTCGAGCGATTTCGCGTTCACGATCTCTATTACAGGCATTTTTACACCCAGGTATCTTTCCTTCAGCTCTGCATAAGCATATTTACTATGCTGTACATTAAACAGGCTTTCCACCGACGGCGTTGCAGAACCTAGTATAACCTTGGCACCATGCAAAGCAGCAAGATATATAGCCCCATCCCTTGCATGAAAACGGGGTGCGGGGTCTTTCTGTTTATAAGAACCATCATGTTCCTCATCTACAATGATAACTCCAATATCACTATAGGGCAGCCATAATGCAGAGCGCGGTCCCACCACAATTTTATAATTTCCCTTCCGCACCTTTTCCCATATCTCCACCCGTTCATTGTTCGTAAAACGCGAATGGTACACCCCTAATTCTTCACCGAAATAAGCATAGAGCCTGCTCACCAATTGCGTGGTGAGTCCTATTTCCGGCAATAAAAAAACTGCCTGTTTCCCGGCAGCAATGCACTCTTTTATTTTGTGAATATATAGCAAGGTTTTACCACTCCCGGTAACCCCGTGCAATAAGGCCACATTTTTTTCTTCCAGTCCCTTCTCAAGTTTGTTATAAGCCTCCAACTGTGCAGGTGTGAATTCGATCTCTTTTATTTCCTGCTCAGAAGTATATTGTAAGCGGTCTGTATTCTTTTCTTCAACAATAAAAATGCCTTTATCTGCCAATGCCTTTACCTGTGCGGCAGTAGCATCCACCCGTTCCAGCAGATCTTGTTGGCGCACAAAATGATTCTTTATAGATAACTCTGTATAAGCCATTAGCAAATTCAGTTGCTTAGGTGCCCTAGCCAATTGGTCAAATAAGGCCATCAGTTTTTTCTCTTCTTTATATTCCGGCGCTAATGAAATGATCTTTTCTGTTTTGGGCCTATAACTAGGCTCTAATGAATCATTGATATTCACCACCTGTTTTTCCAGCAATTCATTCAGTACAGCGGTAAGATGCTTTGCACCAACTATATTCCTCAATTCAGAAATGCGCAGTTCTTTTCTCATCTCCAAAGCCTCAGCCGCAAGGTATGCCTGGTCCGACCATTCATGCACCACCTCTTTATCCTGTGGTTCCCATTGCAGGCTCGTTTCAGCCATCAGTTTTAAATGGGCAGGTAGGGCGGCCTGCATCACCTCGCCAGGTGCGGCCATATAATACTGTGCTATCCAGCGCCACAATTGCAACTGGCGCTCATTCACTATAGGCTCTTCATCCAGTATGCTGCGAATGGGTTTTACCGAATAAGCTTCCGGCTTCTCATTGTGCAACCTTTCTACAACCCCTGAATACTGTTTATTTTTGCCCAAAGCCACCTCCACCCTCATGCCGGGGCGCAGCAAATCTTGCATCTCCTGCGGAACGCCATAGGTAAGTATCTGTGGCAAATTTAAAGGCAGTATAATATCGGCAAACATGAGGCTGCAAGTTAATAGAAAAGGGGCTTTAACCCTAAATAGCTATATAGAAAATAGTCATTAATTATAGAAACATATATTTAACACAAACAGAACGAAAACATACTAATTTCGCAACAATATGGCTTCTTACGAACAGATTTTTGAGAATAATAAAAAATGGGTTGCTGCTCAAAAAGCAAACGATCCAGACTTTTTTGAAAAATTGGCCCGCGACCAGCAACCGGACTATCTCTATATCGGTTGTTCAGACAGCCGTGTACCTGCAAACGAAATAATGGGACTTGAGCCTGGTGAATTATTCGTACACCGCAATGTAGCCAACCTCGTAAACAATACCGATCTTAACGTCATGTCGGTTATCAACTACGCTGTCCGCTATCTGCAGGTAAAGCATATAGTTGTTTGCGGACATTACAATTGCGGCGGTGTAAAAGCCGCTATGGTTCCGCAGGATATGGGCATTTTAAACCCCTGGTTACGCACCATACGAGATGTATATCGCCTGCATGAAAACGAATTGGATAGCATAAAAAATGATGAAGAACGCTATAACCGTCTTGTTGAACTCAATGTAATAGAACAATCCACCAATATCATCAAAACAGCCACTGTTCAGAAATCATACCTCGCAAAAGGCTTCCCTATAGTACATGGCTGGGTTTTCGACCTGCATACTGGTATTCTGGTCGATCTGAATATCAATTTTCCGAAAATTTTGCAGGACATTCAGAAAATATACAACCTTACAGGTGAGTCATCACTCAACGCGGATGAAAATTCTTATTAAGGGACTAGTACTTTCTGGGACCCCGGTTTGATAGTAAACGTCACTTTATTGTCGCATGCATGTGCGTCGCCGTCAGTCTGCATCAGGTTCAGCCCTGGGTGCGATATCGTTATTTCTTTTCCTTTATAATGTTTCACAAAAAGGCTCCTGGTAATCGTACCTTTTATAAGGCGCAATACTAAAGCTCCTCCCAGTATCTTAGGAAAGCTTCTTACAATAACAAGATCAAGTAAACCATCCGTATAACTGGCAGTAGGCGCAATTTTAAAATTATAACCAAATTGCTGACCATTAGCCACATTTACGATAAAGGCTTTTTCATCTACCCTCTTACCATCAATCGTTATTTCCCATTTCCATTCTTTATAGGTCCACATATGCTTGGTAACAAGCCAACTGTAAACACGAAAACCACGCTTTTCACTCCTGGCAAATTTTTTGGCGATCAATGCGTCAAATGCAACACCGGCGTTGCTGATATATGCCTGGCCGTTTGCAAAAGCCACATCCATATTTATGAGATTGCCCTTATTAATAATTTGTATAGCTTCCGCTGTGTTCAATGGTATATGCATAGTGCGCGCCATACCATTACCAGACCCTTTAGGTATAATAGCAAGCGCAGTATCTGTTCCGGATAAACCTGCAATAATATCATTTATGGAACCATCACCACCTACAGCAACTACAGCATAGGCCCCCTGTTTTGCCGCCTCCGCAGCCAGTTCTATACCATGCTTTGCGTATTTGGTATGAATGATCTCGTAAGTGTACTGCTCATGGTCCAGGTGATCAAAAACTGCATTTTGTATTTCTTTCTGCCTTTCCACACCCGATTTAGGGTTTACAATAATGACAAGGTGTTTCTTCTTTTTGCTCATATTATTTGTGCTTTAAGGCTCAGGTCCATACTCACCGCATGATGAATGATCGCACCAACAGAAATATAATCTACCCCTGTTTTTGCATAGCCTTCTATATTATCCAAATTAATCCCTCCTGATGCTTCGGTTTCATATTTTCCATCTATTAATTGCACCGCTTCAGCCAACAGTGCCGGACTATAATTGTCCAGCATTATCCGATGCACATTTCCCGTAGCCAGTACGCGCTTCACATCATCTAAATTCCTGGTTTCCACTTCTATTTTCAGGTCTAATGAATTTTCCCTGATGTATTTATTCGTCTGGATGATAGCCTTTTCTATACCACCGCAAAAATCTATATGGTTATCCTTCAGCATTACCATATCATACAAGCCCATCCTGTGGTTATGCCCCCCACCTATATGCACAGCTTCTTTTTCATAGTAGCGGAATAATGGTGTGGTCTTTCTTGTATCCAGTATTTTGGCAGGATAATCTTTTACTTTTTCAACATATTGATTTGTAATAGTTGCAATACCGCTCATTCTCTGCATACAGTTCAGGCAAAGCCGCTCTGCTTTCAATATGGTATGCACTTTCGCACTCACTTCAAAAGCAGTTTCCCCCTTTTTAACCCGGTCTCCGTCTTTTTTATACAGTGTGAAAGTTGCTTCCGGTTCCAGAAAATGGAAGATGTCCTGTGCCAGCGCAATGCCTGCAAGTATGCCATCCTCTTTTATTTTCAATACAGCTTTTCCCACTGCCGTGGCCGGAATACATGCCAGAGTGGAATAATCTCCGCTACCTACATCTTCCTGTAAAGAGGCTGCAATAAAGTCCCTGTTTGTCAATTACTTATTTTTAATGCGCGAAAATACTACTAAATACGCTGCTAACAATATGATTACCTTTTCTTAACATTAGACACGCTCAGGCCCAAAGCAAACAGCCATCCCCATAGCTCAGAAAACGGTAGTCGTGGCTTAAACCATACTCATATACACTTCGCCACCTATCACCAATAAGTGCAGCAATCAGCAATAACAAAGTTGACTGAGGTTGGTGAAAATTAGTAATAAGCCCCTTTACAAGCTTAAAATCATAGCCCGGCGCTATCAGTATTTGTGTACGCGTCACCAGTTTCTGCAGTTTCTGTGCATGCAGGTAATTTATAACAGCCTGTAATGCTTCGCCCGCGCTGGCATTTGCCTCCAGTTCATATGGCTCCCACTGCGACACAACAATTCCCGAAAGATCCATTTTTACACGGTTCAGCATCTTCAGACCAGATCG